>DATJFA010000106.1:0-2646 GCA_035496015.1 Terriglobales bacterium
ACCAGCGCAGCCCTAGTAGCAGCGGCATTTGCGCCCACACTTCCGTCCCAGCAGACGCGTACGGCGGTGAACGAACTCAAGCTGGGACAGAGTGAATCGGGCGTGATTCGCTCGGCGAAGCAGCGGGACAGCTATGGATTCGATGTCAGCGCGGGGCAGATCGTGTACCTGCAGGCGCACGGACCTTGCGTCAAAGATCTGGAATGGAGCCTTCTGCGGCCTGATGGGAGTCTCCAAGGGTACGACCAGCATTGCAACGACCTGGGACGCCAGGTGCTCGCCAAGGGAGGCCGCTATGTGGTTGAGATAGGTTCCCATCCTAGCTCTAATGCGAGTGGCGCTTACTCCTTTAGCATTTTGCCTGTGGTTGCAACCACCCCGCGTCCGCTCACTCTGGGCACGACGGTGAACGGCTCGATTGCATATGTAGGGGAGTGGCAGGATTACACCTTCACGGCGCACACAGGGCAGACGGTGTACCTGCAGGCGCACGGGAACTGCATCCCTGATCTGGAGTGGCATCTGCTGCGGCCCGATGGCAGCATTCAAAGCTACGACCAGAATTGCCGTGATATCGGGCGCCAGGTACTGGCCAAGGCTGGCAGCTACGTGATCCGGATCCGCTCAAATCGAACGGCCACGGGCAACTACTCCTTCACCCTGCGCAACCAGAAGTAAAAAGCTCTGGCTCGAATCAGAGGTCTTTTTACTTTTGGGCTCGCTGGGAAATCACACGACGCGACAGGGGCCCAGGGACCACACCCCACCGGTTTGACGTCTACAATAACTGCTGATGGCCGCGGTCCTGGAATTCGAGGAAATCAGCAAACAATATGGAGGCTGGTTCACGCGCCGACCGGTGCAGGCGCTGGAGCGGTTCTCGCTGCGCGTGGAGCCAGGAGAAATTTTTGGCTTTCTGGGGCCGAACGGGGCGGGGAAGACAACCGCCATTCATCTGGCTCTGGGCTTCATGCGGGCAGACGGCGGCCGCGGCCTGATGCTGGGGCAGCCCTTTGGCGACGCGCGCACCCGCCGGCGCGTTGGCTTCCTCGCGGAAAACGTCGCCTTGTATCATCGTCCGGCGACGAAGCTGGTGAAATTCTATGGCGGGCTGAACGGAATGGGAGGCGGGCGCCTGGCGCAACGGGCCAAGGAGGTGCTGGAACTGGTGAACCTGGGCGCCAGCAGCCAGCGCAACGTGGGCTCTTTTTCCCGCGGCATGCTGCAGCGCATTGGCCTGGCACAGGCGCTGGTGAATGACCCGGAGCTGCTGATTCTGGACGAGCCCACTTCGGCGCTCGACCCGCTTGCACGCGTCATTATCCGCGAGCTGCTGTTGCGGCTGAAAGCGGAAGGCAAGACCGTGTTTCTCAGTTCGCACCTGCTTTCGGAAGTGGAGCTGGTGTGCGACCGGGTGGGGGTGATGCACCGAGGCCAGCTAGCCCGGTTAGGCCGGACTGCGGAGTTGCTGCATTCGCGCGAACAACTGCAGGTGGTGGCCCGCGGCATTGATGCGAAGGCTTTTCCGGGTGCCGTGTCCAACGACAGCGTGGTGAGCTTCACCATCGCCACCGTGAGCCAACGGGAAACCCTGGAGCGCATCTGGACCCTGGGCGGGGAAGTGGTGAGCGTGAATCCGGTGAAGCGTTCCCTGGAACAGATTTTTTTGGAAGTTACGCAGGGGCAGCGAGGGGCCGACGCGTGAAACCAGTTTGGCTCATCGCGGGCAATTTCTTACGCGAGCAGCGCTGGCCCATCGTGATCCTGCTGGGATGGGTGGCGCTGCTTTCGGCGTTGGCGGGATTCTCCGAACTGCGGCGCACCCCTGACGATGTATTCATGCTGTTCCAGCAAGTCGCGGTTTATATCCTGGTTTTCAGCCTTTTTTTTGGCGCTTCGGCCATCCGCAACGAACTGCGAACGCGGCGGATCCTGGCGGTGCTCTCTAAGGGCATTTCGCGGCGGCAATACATCGCGGGACTGCTGCTAGGCATCGTGCTGGCGATTGTGATGTTTTGCGTGGCGCTGGGCGTAGCCGGCGCGTGGACGCTGCCGCAGGCGGGAGTCCCAGTAGCACGCTTCTGGTTCCTGCTCCTGGGCTTGCTGGCGGCTTCGCTGCTCACGGCCTGCATGGCGCTATTTTTCTCCATATTCCTGCATCCGCTGCTGGCCACCGGTGTCACCGTAGTGATTGTAGGTGCGCCGCTGCTGGTGACCGCGGTGTGGAACAGTGCCTGGGCGGCAATTATCCCGGTTTATGCCATTCTCCAGGGCTTCCTGAGCCTTTCGGAGCGTACGACGGCCCTCACGGGCTGGCTGATTCTGCTGGCGCTGGCCGAGACGGCGGCTTTGTGGGTAGTTTCCTCATGGCTGTTTGGGTGGAAGGACGTGGCAGTGGCCGTGGAGTGAGTAGGGCTCAATGTAAATGGGATTAATTCTAAATGTTCGTTAAGGATGTTCCAAAATTGCACTAATAATGTGGCAAATCAGCGCCAGTGCAAAGACCGATCCACAGATTTGCAAACTAATTCACAGGGCACGAAAGCCAGGCTTGGAAGAGCAATTGCAGCCTTGACTTGGAGTGTCTCGCTCCGTAAATTCATTGTTCCCCCAGGCTAAGGAGAAACGAATGGATCTGTTGAAAAC
>DATJFA010000107.1:0-16570 GCA_035496015.1 Terriglobales bacterium
CTGAGGCAAGCTTATTGAACACGCTCTTCTGGCGTTCTACATAAGAGCCGTTGCTCAACGCGTAATGCTTCCATTGCACCAGCCCGTACCGCGACGAATATGTGACCGTCGTCACAACCGGGCAGGCGTCGCTGTGATCAGGGGCTAGAGGTCGAGGTGGAGGCGCAGCCCGGGCACCAGCGCGGGACCACGATCGCGGTTGTAGCCGGGATTGTTGATGTGTTGCAGGTCGGCGCCCAGGTACACGCCTCTCCACAGGTGCAGGTTGTAATAGCCCTCAAAGATAGTTTCGCGGCCGTAGTTCAGGCCGCCATCGCCCAGCAGGAAGCCGCGTCCGCCCAGAGCCAGATATTTCTGATGCCAGCGGGAAATGCCGTTAGAAACAAACGCCGCGCCCACTTTGTCCAGCTTGCGTCCCCAGCGCGTTCCGGCATAGTCGCCGCCCAGTTCCAGCGTGCTGTCCACTTCGGTATACACGTAGGACTCATGCTGGCCCTCGTTCCAGCCCAGGCGGGAAAAGGCGCGCAGGTTGGGCGTGAGGCTCTGCTCCAGGTTCACGCCGAAGCCGTACTTGGCCGTGACCTGCAGCGGATGAGCAGTTATGTCAGGCACAGGAGTAAGGTGATCCAGGAAGTTGATTACCGCCTGGCGGTAGTCGCCCATGTTGGCATGGTTCACGTAGGAAAGCAGGCGGATGGCAGTGCGCCGCTTCGCCAGCAGCTGGGGAAACAAATCAAGCTCTACGTTCTCGCTGTGGGCCCGGCGCAGGCTCCACTGCATGTCGAGACCGTTGGCTACCCTGGGCATAACGGCCTCGGCAAAACGAAGCGCCCAGCCCGGCGCCTCGTATTCGGCCACCGCGCCCCAGGTGTAGCCCCGGGTGTCGGCGGCATAATCGAAGGCGCCGTTGTTATCCACGGTCCAGTTCATGAACTGCAGGTGGCTGTCGCCGCCGGCTTCATTCACATCGAAGAAATCCGCCATGGTGAATTTGCCCACCCGGAACTCCAGGCGATGCGCGGGCAAGCGGGTGAACAGGGAAAGTGGCGTTCGCTCAGACTCGACCTTATGCTTGCTCAGCGGCACAATCGCGTGGAATATGACGCGCGCGACGTAAGGCGCTCCCCCCAGATTGGGATTGCGCACTACATCCAAGTTGGTGAAGCCGGCCAGCCCAAGAGCGTCGCTGATGCCGCCCCCGGAAGCGCTCTCTACATCAAACAGAACTTCTGCGCGCTGGCTGATCTCATATCCCGTGTACAAAGTGAGCAAGCGCGAGGTGGCATCCTCGCCGTAGGCGTGAAGGCTATTCGGCCCGCTGTAGGCGGCATCGAAGGGCGGATGCCCCTGGGCAATGATGTTGACCTGCCCGCCCCAATACCAGCGCGTGTTATCGGGATGGGGAAAGATGGTGGCAGGTTCGGAGGATCCCGGGTCGGGGGATCTCGGCGCTTGGGCGGAGGCACCCAATGCAAGTAGCAAGATGAGAATGGCGACTCTCACGTGTGTCTAATGTAGCGCAGAGGAAAATGGCGGGTATTCACATCGTTTTTCATAAGAAGAAACGGTGATGTGAGTCACAAATAAGGGCGACTGTGGGTTGGTATATTAGCTGGCTTGGAGGTCATAATGGGTCGCAAGACGGATGAGTCTCGCAAGCTGCAGAAGCGCGCCGAGGCGGTGATTCCGGGCGGAGTGGATTCGCCGGTGCGGGCCTTCCGGGCGGTGGGCGGCGATCCTCCGTTCATTGTGCGAGGCCAGGGCTCGCGCATCTGGGACGCCGATGGCAACGAATACATTGAATACCTGGGCTCCTGGGGGCCCCTCATTCTTGGCCATGCCGCGCCGGAGGTGGTCGAGGCGGTGATGGAGGCCGCGCGCAACGGCACCAGCTTTGGGGCGTCCAATCCGCTCGAACCGGAACTGGCGGAAGTGGTGCTCTCCGCGTTCCCGCGAATGGAGAAAGTGCGCTTCGTCAATTCAGGCACGGAGGCCACCATGTCGGCCATTCGGCTGGCCCGCGCCTACACCAAACGCAAGTACGTGATGAAATTCGAAGGCTGCTACCACGGCCATGCCGATGCCCTGCTGGTGAAGGCGGGCTCGGGCGTAGCTACACTCGGAATCCCAGGTTCGGCCGGGGTTCCCGAGGAATTTACCCAGTTCACGCTGGCTTTGCCCTTCAACGATGCCGATGCAGTAGACCAGGCGTTTAAGAAGTTCAAAGGGCAGATTGCCTGCGTTATTGTGGAGCCCGTGGTGGGCAACATGGGGTGCGTTCCTCCCGCTAAGGGATATCTGGATGCGCTGCGCTATATCACGTCCCGGGACAACTCGCTGCTTATTTTCGACGAAGTGATGACCGGCTTCCGTCTCGCCTTTGGCGGCGCGCAGGAGGTATTTGGCACGGCGCCCGATATGACCACGCTGGGCAAAATTATCGGTGGCGGACTGCCGGTTGGCGCTTATGCTGGCCCGGCGGAGATCATGGACATGGTGGCGCCGCTCGGGCCTGTCTATCAGGCAGGCACTCTCTCCGGCAATCCCTTAGCGATGGCGGCGGGCCTGGCCACGGTGTGCTACCTGCGCGATAACCGCGAAGTTTACGGCCGCATGGAGCGGGCCGCCGCCACCCTGGTGACCATGGTGGTCGAAGCGGCAAGGGAGGCGGGAGTGTCCATCACCAACAACCGCGTCGGCTCTATGTTTACCTGGTTCTTCACCGAAGTGCCGGTGACCAACTGGGCTACCGCCTCGAGGAGCGACACCGAAGCCTTCGGCCGCTTCCATCGCGCCATGCTGGATGCGGGAGTGTACCTGCCGCCCTCCCAGTATGAGGCGGCCTTCCTCAGCGCCGCCCACAGCGACGAAGACGTGCGCCAAACCGTGGCGGCGGCACGGGAGGCGTTTGCGGTGGTGGAAGCAAGATGATTGACCATTGACGAATTACGATTGGCGAACGCCGCGCTGGGCCTCTGCCTGGGAGACAAATCAGACAAGCTCATGCCTTCGTTTCCATTCTGGGCAATGCTCCCAGTTCAAGACCCCGGCACCTTCGTAAGTCTCCCAAAGTTATCCCTCCCGTATTCAGTCCGCCCTATAAAAAGAAAGGCGAGAACCTCGCCACGGGTGGTGATATGCAGTCTGAGGGATCCCTTCTCGAGCACAGACCAGCACAAAGCCTTGTTTCTCCGGGACCGGCGAACCCGGGAGTGGCCACTAGCAGGCAGGCGCCGCGCGGACCGGAAAAGCGCGAGCGCACACGCGTATCTTCCAAGCTTCCCCTTACGGTGAAATTCGGTGGCATTTACGAAAGCGCTACCGAAGCGACGAACATCAGTGCTCGAGGCATGTTCTTTGCCCTCCAGCAACGGCTGGAGATGGGAGCAGCCATCGAATTGGTCTTCCGCCTGCCTCGGCATGTAATTGGAGTGGACGGCATCTGGCTGCGCTGCCCGGCGGAGGTGGTGCGAGTGCAAGAAGGCCTGCCGGAGGGCAAATTTGGTTTTGCAGCGAAGATCAAGAGTTACGAGATCTTTGTCGGGTGAACCGAAAAAAGTAATGAATGAAGAATGAAGATTGCAGAGTAGGGAAGCTCGCTCCTCAGCCTTCATCGCTTCGTCATTCTCAACTCGTCATTCATCAATTTGCTTCCATCATCTCCGGTACAGTCACGAACGTGAACCCCTGGTCACGGCAGCGGAGGATAAGCTGCTCCACCGCATCCACCGTGAAGGAGCGATCCACCCCGAGGTGACGGTGGCCGCCGTCGTGCAGCAGAATGACGTCGCCGCCCTCCACGCTGCCCATCACCTTGTTTTCGATCTGGGCAGCCGATTGTGCGTCCCAGTCCCCACCGCTTACGCGCCATAACACCGGCACCAGGCCACACCGGCGCACCGTGCGCAAGGCCTGGGGCGTGCGGCCTCCATAAGGCGGCCGGAACAGATTGGAATGCCCGCCAACCGCCTGCTGCAGCGCCTCAGCACAGCGCCGGACCTGGCTCTCTACTTCGCGCGTACCTGCAAAAATCAGGTTCGGATGGTCGTAAGTATGGTTCCCGATGACATGGCCTGCGGCGGCGATCTGGCGTGCGATGTCAGGCCGCTGGGCCACAAAGCGTCCGATCAGAAAGAAGGTGGCGCGGATCTGTTGGTGGTCCAGGATCTCCAGAAGGCGTGGGGTCCAGGGGTCGTTAGGGCCATCATCGAAAGTAAGCGCCAATTGGCGCGAGCCCTCGCCGGCTCCAATAAAGGTTTGGCCAAAGAGCTGGGAGCGCGGCGCCATGGTGTTGTAGCCGGCCGCGGCTAGGGTGGCCACTCCGGCGGTGGCGAGAAGGCCGAGCATAGGAGGATTGTAAATGTTGGGCGCCGGAAAGGGGCTGTCTGTGCTAGGCTGCACCTGCAAAGACGCCCGTGACATGCCGTTCAGCCTGGCGGGGTGCTTTTCTGCCAATTGTCAGACGAACCGATGCGAGATATGCTGCCAAACGACCCGGAAAATCTGCTGAACCATGGCTAAACTCTTCGAGCTTCCCCGCTATATCGCGATCGAAGGTCCGATTCGGGTGGGCAAGAGCACGCTGGCGCGAATTCTGGCTGAGCGCCTGAACGCGCAGCGGGTGGCGGAACCCGACGACAATCCTTTTCTTAAGGCGTTTTATGATGGCGAGCCGGGAGCCGCCTTCCAGGCACAGTTTGCCTTCCTTGCGCACCGTTTCGAACAGCTGAAGGCGTTAGACGTTGGCGCTCGCTCCAACAAGACCGTGGTCGCCGACTACATCTTCGAAAAAGACAAGCTGTTCGCCTACCTCAACCTGAGCGATGTGGAACTTGAGACCTACAATCGTTATTACAACTACTTCCGCGAGCAGTTGCCAACGCCTGACCTGGTGATTTACCTGCAGGCCTCCCCCGAGGTCCTGCGCAAGCGCCTGAAAAAGAAGAGCGTGGCGGCGGAGAAGGGCATCAGCCACGATTACCTGGAAGCAGTGGTGAAGGCCTACGAGCACTTCTTTTTTCACTACACCGCGTCTGACCTGCTGATCGTCAACACCACCGACATTGACTTCGTGGACCGCAATGAGGACCTGCAGGAGCTTCTGCGCAAAGTATCCGAGCCCATCAAAGGCACGCAGTATTTCCTGCCCCTGGGGTCGGAAGCAGCCAGCGCGTAAAAGGTTCCGGTGGACGGAGAACCTGCTACACACCGCTAGGGCAAGTGGTCCAAATAGCAAACCTCATTGGTGGGCTGCGCGGGCGGTGTGGGCGGCGTGAGCCAGTCGGGATGGCTGAAGTCGAAGAACTCGGTCATATCCGGCTGGTTGGCATCGCGCAGGGTCAGGCTGCGCAAGTGAAAGCGGGCTTCGATGAACTTCAACATGGCGGTGGAATCCATCACCGAATGCGACACAAAGCCCTTGCGGGCATAAGGAGAAACCACAAACATGGGCACGCGGTAACCGGTGGAGGTGAAGTCGCAGGTGCGTCCCCCGCCGGTGGTGGTGCAGATGTCGCCCGGTTGCAGGTCCTGAGGCGGGATGCCGTCTGGGTTAACAGCCGCCTGAGGCGGTACGTGGTCGTAAAAGCCGCCGCCTTCATCCGTGGTCCAGATAAACGCGGAGTGCGCCCATGAGGAACTGCCCATCAGGGCATTGATGAAGGTGGAGACGTACGCCGCTCCGGCCTGTACTGAAGGTCCAGGGAGGTTGGGATTCTCCCCGGGGTGCTCGTCCAGTCCGCTGAAGTAGCCGCTCTCGATCAATGCTACTTGTGGCAGGCTGTTGTTTTTCACGTCGCTGAAATACTGCGCTGCCGGCACCACGTTCTGGGAGTACTTCTTGCCGGCGGCGAACATGCTGATGTAGCTGCCCTGCAAGAGCGAGCCGTTCACCTTGTCGGTGACGTAAATCTTCCAGGACACGCCCGCAGTCTGCAATTCATCAAAAATCGTCGGATTGCTCAGCACCGTTCCCGTCCCCAGTGGATACACGCGTCCCGCCGAAGTGGCCGAAAGAATGTACATGCGGTTAGGTTGTGTGCGGGTCATCACCGGCGAGAACCAGCGGTCGGCAGTGGCAAAGTACGTGGCCATGAAGTAGTAGTAAGGCAGATCTGTCTGGTCGTAATAGCCCATCACCCGCCGCCCCTCGACATCGTGATAGTGCAAGGCCTGGGCATCTTTGGCCGCGGTCTGCACGAATCCGTCCAAGGTGGCGTCATTGGACGTGGGGTCTTGCCGGTTGAAGTCCACATGGCTTTCATTCCACGAGGGACTGGGGTTCTCCACGCAACTGGTAAGCAAGTGGAAAGCGGGCACGGGGCCGGCGGTAGACGGGTTGGAGGCATTTGCCGGCGTGCCATCTACATCGCCGGGAAAGCCGTTGGCGACGCGATAGGCATTGAGGTGCCCGAAGTAGTGGTCGAAGGAGCGGTTCTCCTGCACCATGATCACGATGTGATTTATAGCGGCGTCCAGGGCAGGATTATCGGATGGCGGCGGCTGGCTGATCCCCACCAGACCCTGACACCCGTTGAGCGCGGCAACGGTGAGGAGCGTTAGCGAAAAGACAAGGAGCTTGCGCAGGCCCAAGGCAGTCCGGTTCGTCATCATGTCCGTGAACCTGAGATGTTGGATTGCGAGGCACTGTTGGCCCAGGCGTTGAAGCCCTTGTTTCTGTCTCTATTCCACGGCTGCAAAGGTGTCGACGGCTTCGCCCTCAGAAAAATTTAGGATCCATACGGGCCCTAGATCCGGCTGCCCAGGTCTGCGGAAACCTCAGTGAAGTGGGGTCACATTAGGTCTAAAATCTCAGAAGTACTACGGTCTTTCGTGTAATACGTTTTAGCCCCAGCCAGCCCTACAATCCAGCAGCTACTTACAAGGGACCTAAGCCCGGGCAAGCCCGCCGGAGCACAAGCCGTTTTCCCCCGAAACGGTTTTTTTGGGAGGAAACCTGTGCGCCGAATGCTCACTTGTCTGCTGGTGGTTTTCTTTTGCCAGCTCTCATATTTATCCTTCGCCACGACTGCAATTCGCCCCAGCACTACGCTGGCGTCTCAAACGAGCAATAACACCAGTGCAGCCAACAGCTTTTCCAGCCAGTCCAACGGTAATCTCGGGGCGGGAAACGTCAGCAAGGTAGACATTCATTCCCTGCTCTATGCCGGCGCGAGCACCAAAATTTACGCCCATTTGGTGCCTTGGTTTGGAGGGTCCAACCACATGAACGTGGGCTACTCCTCCACTGACCCCAGCCAGGTGCACCGGCAGGTGGAGGACATGATCAGCCGGGGCATTGATGGTGTAATCATTGACTGGTACGGGCCGGGTTCGAATGAGGATACGGCCACCAAGCTGATCATGGCGGAGGCGGAAAAGCATGCCAGCTTCAGTTTTGCCGTGATGGTGGACAAGGGCGCAATTCCACGGGCAGGGTGCGGCAGTTGCAGCGCCCAGCAGGCGCTCATCAGCGAGCTGAACTATATTGCAAGCGCCTACTATGGTTCGCCCGCGTACATGCGATGGAACGGGCGGCCGATGGTCACCAATTTCGACCTCGACATCCACTACTCCATTGACTGGAATGCGGTGCGTAGCGCCGTGGTGGGAAACCCGGCTTTCATCTTCCAGCATGCCGGTGGCTTCACTCACGCACAGACCAGCGGCAGTTATTCCTGGGTTATCCTGAGCAACGATTACGGCATGTCCTACCTTTCAAATTTTTACGATGCCGGCCTGGCACACGCCTCTGAGGACGCTTATGGCGGTGCCTACAAGGGCTTTAACGATAGCCTTGCTTCCTGGGGCTCGGGACGGGTGATGAGCCAGCAGTGCGGACAGACCTGGCTGCAGACCTTCAACAAGATCAATAGCATGTACAACTCGTCCCGCCAATTGGACGCTCTGCAACTTGTCACTTGGAATGATTACGAAGAGGGGACGGAGATCGAAACGGGAATTGATAACTGCGTCAACGTCTCGGCTTCGCTCTCCAGCAAAACCCTGAAGTGGTCGGTGAGCGGCCATGAAAACACGGTTGACCACTATGTTGTTTTCATCTCCACCGATGGCCAACATCTCATGGAACTGAGCCAGGTTGGAGTGGGCAACCACTCCATCAATTTGGGTTCTTATTCGTTCGCAGCCGGCACCTACACGCTCTACGTGCAGGCGGTAGGCAAGCCGGTGTTCCGCAACCACATGTCAGGAGCAGTCAATTACACCGTGAGCGCTTCCAGCCCCGTAGCCTCGGCCAGCATAGCGCTGGGCGCTTCCCCTTCCACCCTGACCTTATCGCCCGGGCAGAACGCAAGCCTTCAAGTGACAGTGACCGCTACTGCGGGAAACGTGGATGCCGTTGCGCTGGCTTGCTCCAACTTGCCTGCTGGCGCGAGTTGTGCGTTTGCCCCTGCCTCCGTAAGTCCGGGCACGGGCGCCGCCGCCGCAACCTTGACTATCACCCAAGGACAGCTCTCCGCCTCCGTCCGGCGCCCGCAAGCAATCTTGGCGTTGTGGTTGCCGCTGCTTGGCTTCCCCGCGATGTTTCTGCTTGAGGGTAGCGAACTGCGCAGGCGCGCCTTGGCCGTTCTGGTCGCGGGGTTGCTGCTATTTGCCTGCTCCTGCGGCGGCGGGTCCTCGCCCGCTTCTCCGAGCAGTGCCAGCCAGGCTGCTCCCCAGGGCAGCTATGCTGTGGTGATCAGCGGTAGTTCGTCCTCGGCACAGAACTCGACCACGGTGATGCTGAAAATCCAGTAAGCGGTTGAAATCAAAGTAGAAAGGCGGCTGGAACGCCTCCAGCCGCCCTTCTTTTTGCGGAGAATCAGAAAGTGACGGGTGCCGAGATGTGGTTGATCATGCTGGGCTTGCCCACCGCCTGCACGTAGACTTTGACCCCGTTGCCGGAGCTGATATTGGCGGAAGAGAGGTCAGCGGAATGTGTTCCCGCCGCCGCGTCGGTAAGGTGTTTGAAGTTCTGGCCGTCGCTGCTGCTCCAAACCGCATAGTGATCAACGGTGTCTTCATTGCCGCTGACCTGCCAGGCAACCGAACTGCCCGCCGCCTTGGCCGAGACGCTCACGCAGTTGTCAATGCCGGTTTCGATCTCGGTACCCTCTTCATAGTCGTTCCAGGTGACTAACTGCACCCCGTTTAAGCGCGGGTTTCCACCGTAATACTTGCCGATTTCATCGAGCGTGGCTAGCCAGGTCTGGCCGCAGTTCTGGTTCATCAACCGGTGTGTGCCCCAGCCCGACTGGCTGTCGTTGAATCCTTTGTAGCTGCTCCCGACGACGGCGTCTTTGCCGTGTTCCATGCCAGCGGCGTAGAAGGAATCCAGGTAAGACTGGCCCCAGTCATTGGCGTCGGCGGTGTTGACATTAACCCAGCTGAAGCCGCCGTTGGTCTGAGGCGACTGGAAGCCCACGGCGTTACGGAAAATAAAAGCAGAACTGCCCTGCGCCTTGGCTCGCACCCTGTTCCAATCAACCGGAAATTGTTCCAACCCAAAAAAGAAAATGGCGGGATGACCGTTAATCTGGATGTAGGCGGAAGACTGAGCATAGTGGCTGATCGCATAATTCACGTCATTGATCAGCTGATCAGTCACATCGCAACCAGGCGTCTGGGCACATAACTGGGGCCCGCCCCCAGCATCCTCCATAATGGCAAACTGAAAACCACCGCGGTCCTGCGCATCCTGCATAACGGCGATAGCCGCAGAGTTTTCGTGGGCATGGCTGGCGTCGGTGCCGTACCAATCGATGATGGCACCCTGGATGCCCCGGCTCTGCATGTCATCGAGTTGCTTATGGACCTGATTCGGGTCAGCGGAGTCGTAACCCACGTTCATGTGGTTGGATTGACCAAACCACACCATCAAGTGGGCCCAAATCGGCGTGCTGGACGGAACCTTGAGCGCGCTGCGGATGGAGACTTTGCTCACGTTACTGGCGCCCGCGTTGCCATTCTGCTGGGGCACAAATGAATCCGCCGCGCTGCTGTTATTGGCCAGGGCACTTTGCGACGGGTTGTTCGGGCTCGCCTGCACGGCTGACGCCCCACGCGGTGACATGGACCCACCGCCGCAAGCTGCCAATCCCATTGCCAGCGTTGCCAGCAGCAGCACACTGCCCTTGTGAAAATTCGACACGTCTCCCCCTCTCGGGCTGCTTGTGTTTCGGGGGAAACGAAGGCCCTGCGAACCTCAGGAATTGCCCGGCTTTGCCCGGCCGGATGTGTACTTAGCTTGAATTAACACTATGGTAAACATCGGCTGCAGCTCTGCCAGTCGGCCAAAGACAGGATTTATAAGTGGGTTTTACCTTAAGGAACTCAGGAATGCGCCTTAGGACTGGTGAATCATCAAAACCAGGGCGGCGAAGAAGTTTCGGGGGCCTGGAAGTGGCTCCTTACATCCAGGGAGCGGTGCGGGCCGAAACCGCGCGAGCCAGGGCCGACCGAGTGGAAACCCATGAGGGAAGGCGGCGGAAGCGGCGCAACGGCTCCAGGGCGCGCGTGCGCTGGTGAATATCAAAAGCGCGCAGATACTGGCGCACGATCTGGGGCATGGTCATGCGCATGGCGGCAGAGAAATTCTGTTCCGCCATCTCTTGCTGGCGTTCCGGTGATTCCAGCAGATCAATGATTTCTCCCGCCAGACTCTGCATGTTGCCGGTCTCGTAGAAGGAAATGGCCAGATCTTCGTTTTCGGCCATCTCACGAAAATCCGGAATATCCGCACAGATGATGGGCAAACCGAAAGCCGCGGCCAGATGCGCGACTCCGCTGGAACCTGCGGCCGATGAATAGGGCATGACCGCAACCGTGGCGGTCTGGAAAAGCTCGGGGATTTTATCTTCCGCTACATAGCCCGTAAAGACGATCTGTCGGTTGTGCTGGTACTTCTGAGCTACGGAGGCCACATAACCTGGTGTTTTGGGATGGTCGCCGCCGCCAATCACCAACTGCGCGTTAGGCACCCGCGCCGACACAAGGGCAAAGACCTCAAGAATCTGCTCGAGGCGTTTGTAGGTTCCCCACTTGCCAAAGGCCAAGACCCGGTGCAGGGGATTGCCGCGGCGGCTGAAGTCCGGGTACTCCGGTCGGCTGGAAAGAATGCCATGCATGCGCACATGTACATTGGCGCCGCGGTACTTCTCGCGCAAGGTGCGGCGATAGGCAGGTAGAAGCACGGAGATAGAGTTCGACATCAGTACCAGTCGAGTTGCCAGATAGCCGGCCGCCCGGTATACGCGGGGGAAACGCACCCCCGCATCTTTCATGGAAATGTAATCAATCACCTGGTGCAGGGTGACATGGGTGTAATAGCCGTTAAGCCGGGTGAGCGCGGGGATGCAAATGCCGGCGAAGGCGGCTGCCGGACGATCGCCGTAGCTGGAAAATCCCAGGTTGAACCACACCACGTCGGGTTTGAGTTCGCGGATCTGGGCCAGAACTCGCTGGGCATTGGAAAGCGTGTTGAAACGCCAGCAGCGAATTACGCTGTAATCCTCAAGTTCCGGCTGGGGTGTTTCCAGTTCGTCGGCCAGAATGGTGAGGCTGAGCAGTGGGTTCTGCTGCAGCTCGTGTGCGATATGGAAGCCATATTCGGCCAGTCCCCGATGGCTGGGCGGAAAAGTTGTGACCAGGCAGATTTTCATCAGGAGCCCAACTTAAAAAGCGAATCCAGGGACAAGCGCCCCAGGAGAGAAAAATAGTCGAGCGCCACCTTCAGGCTGGCCTTGCTTTTGCCCGCGTAGCGCAGGCCGAAGAGAAACGGAATTTCCGCCGCCGAGCGGATGCGTCCTCGCACCAGGATTTCCAGCAGAATCTTGAACCCTTGCGAGTGCAGGGGAATGCCGGCGATGCAGCTGCGCCGCACCACAAAAAATCCGGACAGCGGGTCCTTGATGCGGATGTTTCTTTTTTGCAGGGGAATGGTCACCCAGGTCCCCAGCAGGGATACCAGGCGGCGGGCTGGATTCCAGCCCTTCACCGCGTCCTCGGCGACATATCGGCTGGCTACGGCGATGTCGTAACCCTGCTGAATGGCCTTAACCAGCTTGGGCAGCAGCTCCGGTGGATGCTGCAAGTCGGCATCCATCACCGCCAGCAGCTCCGCATCGGTATGCTGCCAACCGTAAATGACAGCGCCCGCCAAGCCGCTTTCTCCACGACGCACCAGCAACTTGACCCGCGGATCCTGCGCCGCTATTTCCTGCACCACTTGCGCCGTCCCGTCGCGGCTGTCGTCGTCCACGACGGTGATGTCGTAAGCAACACCGAGAGTATCAAGGCTGGCCCGCACCCGTTGTAAGGCTGCGGCAATATTGCCAGCTTCATTCAAGGTGGGAATGACCAGGCCCAGTTTGTCCGACAGCTCCATAATGCAGTACCCGTGACTCGCTCGCTTCCGATACTTAGGATGGAAGGAAGGGGAGTGGATGTTGGCTGGAGTTGCTGCGGAAAATTGTCAGCGTTCGTGAACCAGAGTAGCTGGATTCCGTTTTACGTATTTCAGCTCTCTTCAATCAGAAAAATTTACTCCCGCGGCGCCACGGTTCGCCGTCTCCCACATCCGGGTATGCCGTGCCGTCTCTTGAAAGAGCTTAAGGACTTCTTCACCGGCTTGCTCCATTGGAAGCGGAGGGACCACTGCCATTCCAACTATCTTCGCCAGTTCAAGATAAGTTTGACGGCAACGGCGGGAGAATTCCAGAGGATACTCCGGCTTACGCACGCAGGCCTCCTCGGGATTGGCGTCAATCAGGTAACTCAAATCGGGCCGGGGAGCGAGGGCGCGGGCAAAACGCAAAAAACCCCGCGCCACACCCTTTTGCAGGGGCAGATTGGCCAGCTCGTCATATAAGTAACGGTCAAAAATGATTACCGCTGCGCCCGAGCGGCAAGCTCGCGCTACCACCCGCCGCAGGTGCAGAGCGTCAAGCAGGTAAAGCGCGCTGCGGAGCAGGCTCAGGTACCAGGCGCGGACATTCTTATCGCGCCGCTGCACTGGCTTACCGGGCGCGCCCACGCCCTTTTCGCTTTTGAAAACCTTATGGGTAACGCCTTCCCGAAATCGGGCTAAAACCACCACGTCATCCCAAAAGGCTAGCTGCGTAACTGTACATCCGCTGGCCGCCAAAGCGTCGCGCAAATGCTCGATCTGTGTGCTCTTGCCGGCCCCATCGATCCCGGAAAAGCTTACCAGCAGGGGTGCGGTGCGGTGCGGTGAGTGGCTCTTCATGAATTATTTGGCGCCCGGTGGACGGCTGGGGCTGCTGCGAGAAAGTGCGTACACGGTTCCAATAGCGACGGCACCGCCGGCAATGGCTCCCAGTTTGATCAGAAAAGAGCGCACCTGATGCTGCTTGGCGGGTGCGATGGCCATCCCCGCCGGCTTGGAACCCGCCCCGCCCGCAGTGGGGCCGGCTTCCGCTGCTCCGGTTCCGGCCGGCGCCTGGGCCGGCTGCGCAGGCGGCTTCTGCCCCTGGTCCTGATTTTGGGGGGTGTTGCCGTTCGACTGCGGCGCTGGCGACGCGTTGGGAGCTTCCGGCAGTGGCTGCTGGTTCTGCGTCGTGGTCTGCGACGCAGGCGGCGCGCCCGGGCTTTGCGCCTGTGCCGCCATCATTTCCGGCACTCCGCACAGGCATAGTGCCAGCGTGAGACTCACAAGGCGCGCGCTATGCTTGTGATCCGTTTTCATAATCTGCTCTCCAGATTCTTTCAGGCTGCGAGGTTCGAGGGCGCTTCGTCTCTGGGGTCGGCGGCCGAACCTGCTGTCACGGCCCACTCGGCGTATTTCCTCATGGCGTTGGGCAGGAAGCCGCTGAAACTGCGCACCGCATCCGACACCGTCTCGTAAATCTCGAATAGACGGTCAGCGCGGGTAAGTTCCAGCACAACGGCCGCGTGCGGCGAAAGCGCCGCCAACTTCAGGTCTCCGTCGTGCTTCATCACGTCCGACATGCATTCCAGCAGCATATCTACGCCGGCAGCATCCATGCGCCGCACGGCGGAAAAATCGAATACCAACTGGGGGCGGTCAGAGCGCATCAGTGGCTGCACTTCTCGTTGGAATTCCCGGGCCTGCTGCAAGTTGATGCGGTCCGGCATGCGCTTCACGATTACTGGTCTACTCGTTCCCATATCTCCTCACTACGGCGAAGTCTCCACCAAATTGCGGCCCTTGATTGGATGCCGAAACCGGCTCAGATGAGGGCTCCAGGTTTGCAGGTCGTGTCCGGGTCGGGGGCATCTCGGCCTCGGCTTGAGCCGCTGTGGCAGGTTGAGAGCGATGGCCTCCCCGCACTAAGCCGCGTACCGCCTGCACGGGCAGGTAAGCGGCCAGGGAAGCGGCGCCCTTAAGCGTCCGCCAGGCCGCCGAAACGCTTACTGTTCCCAGCAGCCGCGCATCGCCAATTTCCACTTCCGCATCCCGGCGCAGGTGCACAAGTCTTCCAAACCCGGCTACAGCGTGCGAGGCATCCAGGCCGGCACCCACATAGGTGTATGGCAAAACGGTTGTATCCTCCAGCACCGTGCCGCAGTCCACCTCCGCGTGGTGCTCCACTGCGCTGCAGCGTGTAACCACAGAAGCGGCTCGCAATTTCGCGTGAGTTCCGACAAAAGCTGGCGCCAGCACTCGGGCAGTGCGGTGGATGCGGGCGTGCTCCCCAACCCACACGCCAGGCTTTACTTCCCGTCCCTGCGGACGAATGTCGCAGCGCATCAGCAGCGCATCCTGTGCCAGGCGTCGCAGGTCGCGGGCATTCTCCAGGCGGTTGACGTAGTCCGGCACGATGTAAGGCTCAGAAGGAAGGCGCGTCGCCCGCAGTCCATTTCTTAATAGGAAAGACGCATCGCTGCGCCTCGCCGCCTGCACTATTGCAGCCTCAAGCGGACCTCCTGCCTGGTCAAATATGGCGGTGGAGTTTTGCCGCCGCTCCGTGTGGAAGCGCAACAGAGCGTCGAGATTTATCTCCGCATAAGGGCCCAGGCGAAGCAGCAGGACATTCTCTATTCCCTCAGTGGCATACGCGAAAAGCGCCTCCTCGGCGGCACGCCATAGCTGATTCGCTGGCAGGCACGAAACTTGACTTTGAATGTCGCGACCGTTGGCTTCCTCGCCGGCTCCTTCCCCGGTTAATGCCGTCACCGCTTCTATACCGGCGCGGCGCAGCCGGTCGGCCACATGGTGCACCACCGATTTGCCAAGCAGGTCCAGCAGCGCAATTGGAATGCCCGCGAACACCTCATCGGCAATGCCGGGGCTAGGATTTTTTCCGGAATCGCCTTCCCCTGGGCGGGCGCCTACAATAATGATTGCCGCTAAATCCATTGCGCCCACCTCACCTCAATCCCCCAATCTCTGTCCCGCACCCTCGATCTCTGACCCGACACGTAAAACTTGGCCACACAACCCACCTGTTACCCCGCTTTTATGACGAGCGGCACTCTGTAGGATTTCCATTAGCGGTTCGACTCACATGCGGCCAAAAAGCCGGCGGGCCTTGAGCCGAGTTCGAGCAAGCTATGGTTAAAGATGCGCTGCTGCTTGTCCCTGTTGTCCTCGGCTTTCGAGGGTCGGGTAGAAGCCCGATGGGCCTGCTTCTTAACCCGGCTTCATCTCGCTCAGGGAACTTTCTCATGATGAAACCGCCGGCGTTCGCGGCTGCAGCTTAAGCAGCCGGTCCACATCGTGATCGTTGCTTCGCGTCAGATCGCGAACTTTATTTCTGGCGTATCGCAGCAGGTTGCCGATACTGGTGTGGTACCAGCAACACTCTCTCATCCGCGGCGACAAGCCGCAGAGAACGCGTAAGTTCTTGGCCAACCTGCCGGGAGAGATAAGCAGCGCCGCAGCCACCCGATGATTGCCCTCAATGATCGTGAGGGGACTGCTTTCATCTTCCCCGATGAGCAGGATGGAAGTCGGCGCGGCATTTTCCTGCCGCAATTCGCCGGTTACCGCCTGCAATTTGCGGCGGAACCCCTGGCTGAGATCTGGGCCAGCGTTGCGGATGCGTTCTACAATTTCATTTACGTAGAAGCGGCCGCGGGAAAGCTTGCGCCACTGCGCGCGCGGGAAGAAGCGAAGGCGCTCTACATCTGCGGGTTGTAACTCCACTTCCCACCATTGGGCATCGCCAGGCAATTCGCGCCATAGCCCGCCACGCCGCCGGAACAAAAGGGCACGGCGAAGCTCGTTCTCCGCCTCACTGCCAAGATCTGGATGTTCCACCAGGTGATGGAACTTTGCCCGGTCTTCGTCAAATTCGCGATGGTGGAACTCATTCCTGAGAAACTCGGCAATCACCTCATCTTCCGCCAGCTGCCGCAGCTTGCGCATGGTCACCAGCGCGGGTACAACCGCAACCGGAGCGTTCAGACGCAAGCGCGCCCGCAGGAAGGGCACGCAAACCGCTAGCAGCAGCGCCGCCAGGGCCACCAGTTGCACCACCACCACTTGGCGTAGAGTGGAATGGAAAACGAGAATTCCCAGCACTACAGCGCCGGCAAAGGCAAGTTGCACCCAGGCGCTGTTGGCAATCTTCCGCGACATCTCGTA
>DATJFA010000108.1:0-8701 GCA_035496015.1 Terriglobales bacterium
GCTCGCCTTGGGGAGGGTTCGGCACGGTTGAGTACGAACCACTAACGCAGGCGTGGCGGAGAGCCTACACTTTGCTCTCCGCTGTCGCCCTCTCGCATGGCGGACACTTTCAGATACCACGGGCACGGGATGAACAGCTCCAAACCGGTGTTTGCCAGCGAGAGCCCCTATTCTGAGATTCAGCCCGACGAGTACTTTGACCCCGAAATTGAGACTCTGAGCAGCGCTGCGCTTCGCCAGCTGCAGGAGGCGAAGCTATCGCGCCAGCTGGATTATCTCTACGCCCGCTCGCTCTTCTACCAGGATAAATTCCGCGCGGCCGGCTTGCGGCGCGAGCATTTCAGCTCTTTGCGCGACCTGCAGAATTTCCCCTTCACTACCAAGGAAGAATTGCGCGACAGCCAGTCCGCCTGTCCGCCACTGGGCCGGCATATGGCTGCTGATATGGCCAGCCTCATCCGCATCCATGCTTCCACCGGCACCACCGGCCGGCCCAGCTTCGTGGGCATTACGCGCCGGGATGCCGAGGTGTGGACGCGGGTGACGGCACGCTCGTTTTACACGCAGGGTATTCGCCCCACGGATGTCATCATTCACGGCGCCAGCCTGGCCATGTTTGCCGGCGGCCTGCCCGCCAAAGACGCGCTGGAATGGATTGGCGCCACCTTCGTGCCGGTAGGAACGGGCGCCTCGGAAAAGCTGGTGCTCGTGGCTCGGACCCTGGGCGCCAATGCCCTGCACTGCACTCCTTCTTACGCCATTTATCTGGCCGACTACGTGCGCCGGGAGACGGGCATGGACCCGCGTGAACTGGGTTTCCGCAAAATCGTTTGCGGCGCCGAGCCCGGGGTGGGAATTCCCGCGGTGCGCGCCAAAATCACCAGCGAATTCGGCGCCCGCGTCACCGAAGGTCTGGGTAATGCCGACATGGTTCCCATCATTTTTGCCGAGTGCAAAGACCAGTCCGGCATGCACTTCAACGGCCAGGAGTACGTGTACGTAGAGATACTTGACCCGGAAACGGGCCAGGTGTTGCCGATTGAAACAGGGGTTTCCGGCGAGCTGGTATACACCAGCCTGGAGCGCGAATGTGTGCCCCTGCTGCGCTTCCGCACCCGGGATCGGGTTACAATCCTCGCCACCTCGTGTGCCTGTGGGCGCACCAGCTTCAAGCTGCGCTGCGTGGGCCGCACCGACGACATGCTGATCGTGCTCGGGGTGAACGTTTTTCCTTCCGCGGTGCGGGACGTGGTTTCCAGCTTCTATCCCAGAACCACGGGAGAAATACAGATTCTGCTGGACGCGCCCGGGCCAGGGGTGAAGCCGCCGTTGAAGGTGGTGGCCGAATTCGCCGAGGCAGGCGCCGACTTGGTAGACTTGCGCGCTGCCCTGGAGCGCAAGATCAAAGCCGTGCTCAACGTGCCGTCGCAGGTGGAGCTGGTGCCCTCCGGCACCTTGCCCCGTTTTGAAATGAAAGGGCAGCTGATAAAGAAACTGTACGAGAGCCGTTAGCGACCCCAGCCAATGATCAGGCTCGATACCAAGCCCGAGGCGATAGAGGTTGACCTGGCCAGCTCCGCCATCGTCGTGGTGGACATGCAGAACGCCTTCGCCAGCAGGGGCGGCATGCTGGATGTGGGCGGTGTGGACATCTCAGACGCTCCGCGCGTTATCAGCGCCATCCGGCCCGTGCTCGGGGCCGCGCGTACCGCCGGCATTCCCGTTGTCTACCTGCAAATGGGCTACAAGCCTGACTTGAGCAATGCCGGCGGCCCCAGCTCTCCCAATTCGCGCAAGGAATTGGCCATGCGTCTGATGTGCCAGCGGCCGGAGCTGAAAGGCAAGCTGCTCACCGAGGGCACCTGGGATTTCGCCATCGTTGACGAGTTGGCGCCCCGGACCGGCGATCTGGTTATCGTGAAAACTCGCTACAGCGGCTTTGCCGGCACGACCCTTGACGCCCAGCTCCGTGTGCGCGGCATCCGTTATCTGTTCTTTACCGGCATTGCCACCAATGTCTGCGTAGAGTCCACGCTGCGCGACGCCTACTTCCTGGACTACTGGCCCATTCTGCTGGTGGACGGCACCATGCAGGCTGGCGAGGCCGCCGCGCAACAGGCTACCGTTCTCAATGTGGAGTCGTTTTTCGGTTGGACGATGCGTTCGCAGGACCTGCTCAAACATCTCTCCTGCTCCGAGGTGACCGTCTCGTGTGGACAGTAGACATTGATGTGGGCGGCACGCTCACCGATGGCATTTTCACTCGCGGCGACCAGGTGGTCTGCGTCAAGGTGGATTCCACGCCTCACGACCTCACCGTCTGCCTCTTCGAGTGCCTGGCGCAGGGTGCGGCAAAGCTGGGTTTTGCGGAGCCGATGGACCTGCTGGAAAACGTCGAACTCATCCGCTGGTCTACCACCATCACCTCCAACGTGCTGGCGGAGCGGCGCGGTCCCCGCATCGGCCTGCTGGTTTCCCAGGGTCACGAGAAGGACCTTTACGGCAAGCCATCGCCCAGCGTGGTACTTGGCCGGTTGTTGGCCGAAGGCGATGTGGTTGGCCTCAACGGCTCCCGCGATGAAACGGTCATCATGAACGCGGTGCGCTCGCTTCTGGAAAATGGCGTGCGCCGCATTTGCGTCAGCCTGCAGGGCAGCGCCGGATACCAGCAGCAAGAAGCTGCAATCAAGAAGATTGTGGACCGGCAGTACCCCGATCACTTTCTGGGCTCGGTGCCCGTGCTGGCGGGCAGCGACATGGCCAAGGGCGCCGACGACAGCACCCGCACCTGCTACGCGCTGATCAATGCTTACACCCACGGTGCGCTCGCCGCCACGCTCTTCAAGGCCGAAGATGAGCTGCGCGAAACCTACCGCTATCCCGGCGCCTTCCTGGTCAGCCACGTGAATGGCGGGGTGGCCGGCATTTACAAGACGAAGGCAATTGACACCATCGAATCCGGCCCCATCCTCGGTTTGCAGGGCAGCGCCTATGTGGCCCGACACTACGGTTTGAACGATGTGATTGCACTCGACGTCGGCGGCACCACCGCCAAAGTCGGTGTGCTGCGGAAGTCGGAGCCTATTACACGCAAGCCCTCCGACTTTTTCGGAATCACCGTGAACGTGGCGCTGCCCTATTTACGTTCCATCGCCTTAGGCGGCGGCAGCGTGGTGAAGCCCGCCGGGCGCGCCCAGGTCCAGCTTGGCCCGGAGAGCATGGGCTCGTTTCCCGGTCCTGCCTGCTATGGGCTCGGTGGAGATCAGGCGACGCTCACCGACGCCTTCGTGTCCGCCGGCCTGATCAATCCCGACTACTTTCTGGGCGGCGCCAAGCAGCTCGATGCTCAACTGGCCCGCAAGACGATTGACGAACTCATCGCTCATCCGCTGCAGTTGTCCACGGAACAGGCCTGCCAGGCCATCATTGACCACGCTTTCAGCATGGTTGCCGAACTGGTCAACGAAGCGCAGGCGGATCTGAGGGAGAAGCTTTCGCGCCACGCGCTGTTCGCCTATGGCGGCAACGGCGGGCTGTTTGCCTGTGGTGTGGCCGAAAAACTTGGGCTTCAGACCGTTTACCTCTTCGCCCTGGGGCCGGTATTCAGCGCTTTCGGCTCATCGGTCTCCGATATTTCCCACCTTTACGAGCGCGGCGTGACAGGCATTCAGGTGTCGCCAGACGGGATCGCCGGGGTGCGTGACATAGTGCGTGAAATGAAGGCGGAAAGCGTGCAGGACCTGATGGGGGAAGGAATCTCTCCGGATGACGTGACCTACACGGTGGAACTGGAGCTTACGCAGAATGGCACCTCGCTCTCCGCCTCCTGCGCGGAGTTGACGTTGCGCGCCCCGGGAGAACTGCAGGCTGCGGTCGAGACGGCGCTGGCTGCGGCGGGAAGTTTTCAAGGACGCGATTTCCAGTTCAGGCTGATTCGCCTGCGCGCCAGGAAGACCATGCCCAAGTCTCATCTCGGCCAACGCTCCCTGGGGCCGGCCGATTCCGCGAACGCTCGTATCGGGTCGCGGCCTGTAGCCTGGGGCAGCCGCGGCGCTGAAGCGCAGATCTTTCGCTGGGAGTCGCTGCAGCCGGGCAATCAGGTCGCGGGCCCCGCCATTCTGGAAGGCGCCAACACCACGTATCTTGTTCCGGAGAATTGGACGGCAACCGTGGACGCGCTGGGGAATGCCGTCGTAAAACGCACCCAGAAAGCTTGAGAGACTCTATGCCCTCGGAGACACAGAATCGCCTGCGCATTACCGAGTACCTGGACCTCGACCTGGACCGTGAGCAGTGGCTGTGCGACCGCTGCGGCCACACCATTGGCTCCGCCCGAGAGAACTACAAGAAAGGCTGCTTGCTTTACGACCGCGACCCGCGCGAGGTCCACCCCCCTCTCCTCTCCGGCTCCTTCAACTTCGCCCCCGACCCCAGCTGGGTGCGCATCGTTGAATATTACTGTCCCGGTTGCGGAACGCAGGTGGAAACCGAATACCTGCCGCCCGGGCATCCTATCATTCACGACATCGAAATTGACTTGGACAAGCTCAAAGAACGCCTGCGCAACGGTGAATTCGTCATCCGCGATCAGCGCATCGAGGTCGCGGAATGAACTCTATTGACATTGATGTTGGCGGCACCTTCACCGACCTGGTTCTCCATTTCGGCGACAAGGTCCTGGTGAAAAAAGTGCCCACCACACCTTATGACCTCTCCGTGTGCTTCTCTAAGGTGATCGAAGAAGGCGCTAGCGCCCTGGGCATGAAGATGGACGACCTCCTGCCCGCCATTGACATGATCCGCTACTCCACCACCATCGCCATGAACCGGCTGATCGAGAAAAAGGGCCCGCACCTCGCCCTGATCACCACCGAGGGTCACGAAGATGTGGTTCTGATGGGCCGCGGCGCGCAGTGGATTGACGGCACGCGCGTGGCGGAGCGCAGGAACCTTGCCGTGCAGAACAAGCCCGAGCCGCTCATTCCGCGGCACATGATCGTGGGCGTCAAAGAGCGAGTGGATTCGCGCGGGCGTGTGCTTCGCCCCCTGAACGAAAATGACGTTCGCGAGAAGGTTCGCGCGCTGGTGGCCCGCGGGGCCCGTGGCTTCGTGGTGTCGCTGCTCTGGGGCTTCCTGAATCCCGTTCACGAACAGCGCGTAAAGGAAATCATCCGCGACGAGTACAAGGAATTCCATATCGGCTACCTGCCGGTGGTGCTGGCCGGCCAGGTGGTGGGCAAGCTGGGCGAGTACGAGCGCAGCATGGCCGCCATTCTCGATGCCTACCTGCACCGCTCCATGCAGATCGAGCTTTCCGCCATGTGGGACAAGCTGCGCGAGCGCGGATATCGCAAGCCCTTGCTCATGATCCAGAGCTCCGGCGGCATCACCGAAGTTTTCCGCACCACCGCCAGCCGCACCTTCAACAGCGGCCCCGTCTCTGGCCTCATGGGCGCGCACCACGTAGCCCGCTCGCTCGGCTACCAGAACGTAGTCATGACCGACATGGGCGGCACCAGCTTCGACGTCGGCCTGGTCGTGAAGGACAGCGTGCGCAGCTACGACTTCCGCCCCATCATTGATCGCTGGATGGTCGGCATCACCATGATCAAGACGCTGTCGGTAGGCGCGGGCGGCGGCTCCATCGCTTCCATCAACCGCCTGCTGCGCAACCAGCTCCAGGTGGGCCCGCGCAGCGCCGGTTCGTTGCCCGGGCCGGCGTGCTTCAACCTGGGCGGCTCCGAACCCACGGTGACCGATGCCGATGTCGTCCTCGGTTACATCAATCCAGAGTTCTACTTCGGCGGCCGCATGAAGCTGGTGAAGAACCGCGCCATTCAGGCCATTCGCGACAAGATCGCCAAGCCCCTGGGCGTCTCAGTTGAGGAAGGCGCGCAGATTATTCGCAAAATCGTTAACGGCAACATGGCCTCCGCCATCATGAAGGAAGTGCACCTGCGCGGCTACAGTCCCGAGGAATTCATCCTTTTTGTAGCCGGCGGCGCGGGAGCCACGCACGTGGAAGGCTTCAAAGGCGACATTCCCAAGGCCGTGACCTTTCCGTTTTCACCGGTGTTCTGCGCCTTTGGCTCTTCCACCATGGACATCATGCATGTCTACGAGGTGTCCAAAAAGCTCACCCTCATGGAGCCTGGCTCGCAACGCCTGGCCGACGAATATGACGCCTTTAACCGCACCGTCGAGAGCCTGATTGCACACGCCAAGCGCGACCTGGCCGGTGACGGCCTGGACCCGCGCAAGGCAACCTTTGTTCTCGAACTCGACATGCTCTACGGCGGCCAGTTTCACGTGAAGCGCGCCCTCTCGCCGCGGCTGGCGCTGCGCAGCCCTGAAGATGTTCAGGCCATTTGCGACGCCTTCGAAAAGGAGTTCAGCGAAGCCTTCAGCCCCTTCGTGGTCAATCCTCAGGGCGGCGTCTTCATTGAAAGCTTCATTTTGAAAGCGATTGTTCCCACCGAGAAGGTCCATCTGCCCGAAATGCCGCTTGAAGGTCACGATCCTAAGGCGGCGCGCAAGGGCGAGCGCCCGGTGTTCTGGCCTGACGCTCAGGACTATCAGCCCACGCCTATCTTCAACTACGAGGCGCTGCGACCCGGAAACGTGGTGGAAGGCCCCGCCATTCTGGAAGGCGAATACACCACCATCGTTGTGCCCGCCTCTATGAATTTCACCGTTGATCAGCACGGGCTCGGCATCATGGAAGAGCCCGCAGGTTCCAAGGAGAAACATGCCTATTCCGACCACCGCCGAGAAGCTCGCGTGGCTCAAGCCGGCGGCCGCAACCGCGCGTGAAGCCGAGTGTGCCGCCCGCATTGCGCAGGGCGACTACGAGATCGGCGTCCAGGTGACCAACGACATCCTGGACGAAGCCATGGAAGTGTTCGTGCGCTCCTCGCGCAGCTACTTCGGTGTCTCCGGCGACTCCATGGTGGCCATCTTCACCGCCAACGGCGACCTGGTGAACGCCTCCTGCGGCACCTACCTGCACGCCATCATTCAGCCCATTGTCATCAAGTTCATCCGCAAGTATTACGCGGAAAATCCCGGCGTCCGCGAAGGCGACATCTGGTACACCAACG
Source organism: Terriglobales bacterium (assembly GCA_035496015.1). Taxonomy (GTDB): domain Bacteria; phylum Acidobacteriota; class Terriglobia; order Terriglobales; family Acidobacteriaceae; genus JAICWP01. The sequence continues at coordinate 7,101 of DATJFA010000108.1, forward strand.
ACGCGCTCTACGGCGGCATTCATAACCCCGACCAGGTTGCACTCATGCCCATTTTTTATAAGGGCGAACTGATCGCCTGGGCTTCGGCCGCCTTGCACACCACCGAAACCGGCGCTATCGAACCCGGCGGCATGCCGGTGAGCGCGCGCTCCCGCTTTGAAGAAGGCATGAACCTGCCGCCCATGAAGATCGGCGAGAATTTTCAGCTCCGCAACGATTTTCTGGAGTTCTACAACGTCTACGGGCTGCGCGCGCCTGCCATGTTCATTTCCGATCTCAAAGCGCGGTGCACCACCGCCGACCGCGTGCGCATCCGCATCCTGGAGCTGGCGGAAAAGCGCGGCGCCGACTTTGTGGTTGGCCTGCTGCACAAAATGTCGGCGACTGCGGAGGCGGGCGCCCGCCGGAAAATCAAAACGCTGCCCGATGGCAAATTTCGCGCCGTCGTCTTCAACGATGCCATCGGCTGGACACCCGCCCTGGTACGCTCCTGCTTCCTCACAATCACCAAAGAGGACGGACGGATCGTTTTCGACTTCAACGGCACTTCGCCCGAGAATCCCTCTTCTTATAACGTCCACCCCCAAGCGGTCGTGGGCCATATTGCCAACTTCATGTACGAGTACTTCTTCCACGACCTGCCCATCTGCAGCTCGACTTTCGCCCCCGTGGATTTTGTCTTTCCCGACAACATCATCCTCAATCCCGACAAAACTGCGGCCACCAGCTGCTGCGTCTTTATCGGCATGCAGGCGCGCTGCGCCACCCACAGCAGCTTTGCCAAGATGACCTTCTGCAGCTCCGACCTGTGGCGGCAAGTGGCGGCTCCTCCCGGCAGCCAGCACACCTCACAGATCTGCGCCGGGCTGTCGCAATGGAAGCTGGCCTTCGCCGATGTGCTCTCCTTCGCCCTCAACAGCCAGGGCCAGGGTGGGCGTGCCGCCATGGACGGCATGGACGCCTACGGCTTCGCCTGGTGTGCCTTCGGCCGCGCGCCTGACACCGAGCAGGTGGAAAGCGAGCTGCCCCTCACCGTTACGCTCTCGCAACACTGGAAGGATTCCTGCGGCCACGGCCTGCACCGCGGCGGGTCCGGCGCCACCCAGCAGTGGATGATCCACAAGGTGCCGGAAATGGTCTCCATGTGCATGGGCAACGGCAGCAAGGTGCCGCTGGGCCAGCCTCTGTTCGGGGCCTACGCCTCAACGCCCATTCCCGGCATCACGGTGCGCAACGCCGACCTGCTGGAGCGCATGCAGAAGGGCGATCCCACCCTGGCTCTCGACCACCGCTCGGTTTTCGAAAAACAGACTATTCACGGCGAGTGGAACACCGAGCTCATCGCCCGCACTCCCAAGGTGTACAAGGAAGGCGATGTGCTCTTTGGCTTCAGCGGCGGCGGCCCCGGCTACGGCGACCCTCTGGAGCGCGACCCGAAGGATGTCATGGAGGACCTGCGCAAGAACATCATCTCCGACTGGACCGCCAGCCACATCTACCACGTTGCTTACGACCCCGAGCGCCGCAAACTGGACGCCGAGGGCACTAAGCGCCAGCGCGAAGCGGAACGCAAGCTGCGACTGGCGCGCGGCAAGCATTTT
>DATJFA010000109.1:0-15480 GCA_035496015.1 Terriglobales bacterium
AGACGTTTTTGAGGAGGCTGTAGGGGAGATGTTTCAAAGTTTCTCAGGTTGCAAGGTTTCAACAGCAAAAACGCTCACCGCCAAGAATGCCAACAAATTCAGCTGGTTGTTTATTCGATTGCAGGACTTGTAGCTCAGGCAACCAGTCGTGAAATGTTTTTAGAACCCTCGGCGCCCTCCGCGTCTCGGCGGTGAAATAGGTTTGCCTACGCCGCCAGTTCCGGCACCGGCTGCTCTTCCTGTCCGGCCACCCGCGCCCACACCTCCCGCGAACATTCCACCCGAAACAGTGGCACGCTGGCTGTCGCCAGGCGAACCTTATGCGGCTGCTCTCCGGTCATGTAGTCGCAGTTCAGGCCTTCCTCCAGGCTCAGTCGAGTTGCTTCAAACAGCAACACGATGCCCGGCGAGAAATGTGCCCAGGCGTGATCGTAGTAGGTGGTGTAGAAACGGCGGATGTTTCCATCGCGAAACGTGACCAGAGCAGCAACGAGAGTAGATCCGTGAGTCAGCGTGTATACGTCGCAGGGCGCCTCGCCCAGCCTGGCCGCCGCGGCCAGGAAGTTAATGCGGGACGGGTCGCGGAAAAGATTGGCCGGCACCTGCGCCGCCTTGAGCTGATAAATCCGCTGCAGCAATTCTGTGGATGGATTCGGTTCATGCCGGAACTCCACCCCCTGCCGCAGAATCTTGCGCCAGCGGCTCCCGATGCGCGTGTGGGCCATAGCCAATTGTTCTGCAGAAGTGTCGCGGGTGAGAACACAGGGGGCGCTGACAAAAGGGTGGGGAGCGAAATCCTCCCAGGCGCGGCAGCGCTCTTCCCCGCGCAGGGCGGCAAAAAATATCGGCAATTTGAGCGCGGCTACCTCCTGCCACGCCTGCCGCAGCAGACTCCGATCACCGGCGGCGAGCACATCGCGGTAGTCAAACAGGGCTTCGCCCAGCAGGGTGAAGCCGTGGTCGGCAATGGCTCCCGGTATGAGGGCGGCGCCGGCATCGCTTTCCAGCAGCACCACGTAGGGCTCTTCCCGGGCGGCAAACAACAACCCAGCCAGCCGATTCCAGGAAAAAGATTGAAATAGAGTTTTTGTGCAGGTGCGGTACAGGTCTTCCCAAGCCGGGCGCAGAGAATCCAGTTCAGCGGGCGAGCGCGCCACCACTTTACGGAGCAAACCCGTTCCCTCCTTCAGCGTGCATGGGGTTAGACGCCGCCGGTAAGCGGGCGGATGTTTTGCCGGGCAGGATTTCCCGGTTGGAACAGGCTTCACCTGGGGAACGCGGCGCCGCCGAATGGCCGGGCAAAGCCATTCGCCGGACCAGGGAGGCCGTGCAATGCGTATCACCGCCGTCTGTGACAACATGCGTTGACCGGGGTAAGCGCCGGGCAGTATGCTAGCAAATTGAAAATGAATTTCATTTTCAATTTGCCGGGCCCCCGCATCCCCCATGATTGACGCTTTCATCATTACCCTGCGCGAAGGCGTGGAAGCCGCCCTCATCGTCGGCATCACCCTCGCCTACCTGGCCAAAATCGGCCGCAACGACCTGCGCCGCGCGGTTTACGCCGCCCTGGCCGCCGCCTTCCTGGGCAGCATCGGCGCCGCCAGCATCGTCTCCCGGCTCGACCTGAACCAGGACGTCTTCGAAGGCTGGGTCATGCTGGCCGCCGCCTTCTTCGTGGTCACCATGGTGGTCTTCATGATGAAGACCGCCCGCAGCATGAAAGGCAAAATCGAGGGCAGAGTCGGCCTGCTGGCTGACCGCGGTTCTCAGCTCGGCCTCTTCCTTTTCGTCTTCCTCATGGTGCTGCGCGAAGGCGTAGAGACGGTTCTAATCCTCTCCGCTGTATCGCTGAATTCCAGCGCGCTGATGAGCTTCCTGGGCACGCTGCTGGGCATTGCCCTGGCCATCGTTTTCGGCGTGATGTTCGTGAAGGGCTCGGTGCGCGTCAACCTGCGCAAATTTTTCCGTATCACCAGCGTGATTCTCATCTTTGTCGGCGTGCAGCTGGTGGTCTCCGGCCTGCACGAGCTCTCGGAAAACGGCGTGCTTCCCTCCAGCAAGCGCGAGATGGCGCTGATCGGGCCCATCGTGACCAACGAGGTGTTCTTCTTTGTAACCATCCTGGCGCTGGCGGCCCTGATGGTGCTGTTTGAAATGAAGCGCCGGCAGCCTGGGCTTGAGCCGGCCTCTGCCGCCGAACGCCGTAAAGCCCTATGGAGCGCCCGCCGCGAGCGACTGTGGATGGTTTCCGTGTACGCCAGCTGCTTCCTGTTCATCGTGCTGGTGACGGCGGAATTCGTATACACCAAGAGCGTAAGCGCGCTCTCCCCCGCCACCCCGGTCGCCTTCTCCAACGGCCGCATCAGCATTCCCGTGGCCCAGGTCAGCGATGGCGACCTGCACCGCTACGTAGCTACTGAACAGGGAGTGCCCGTGCGTTTCTGGCTTTACCGCAAGCCCGACGGCAGCGTGGCCACGGTGTTTGACGCCTGCGAGATCTGTGGTGGCGTGGGGTACTACAAGACCAGCCAGGGCGTAGTGTGCAAGAACTGCGGCGCGCCCATCAACGGCGCGACCGTCGGCCACCCCGGTGGCTGCAATCCCGTTCCCTTGCAGGCCACGGTGAGCGGCGGGCAGGTGCTGATCACGGAGGCGGAAGTGGCGGCCGGAACCCGCTACTTCCAGAAGTAGCCCATGTTTCCCCGCCTGGTGTTTGAATCCTTCCGGCGGCAGCGGCGGCGCAAGCTGCTGGCTGGCGTGGCCATTGCCCTGGGCGTAACCGTGGCCACCGCCATGATAGCCGTGGCGACCAACATCGGAGACAAGATCAACCAGGAGCTGCGCAGCTACGGCGCCAACCTGCTGATCACGCCCCAGGCCGACACACTGGACGTAAACATCGGCGGCGTAGACCTGAAACCGCCCAGCGACGGCGCTTTCCTCAATGAAGCGGATGTTCTCCGCATCAAAGGGACGTTCTGGAAAAATAACATTGTCGGATTCGCGCCCATGCTGCCGGTGCGGGCCAGCCTGGGCGCCGGCGCGCAGGCCGAATCGGTGGAAGTCCTGGGCACCTGGTTCGCCAAGCAACTCGCCTACGACCACGAATCGTTTGTCACGGGCGTGCGCACGACCCATCCCTGGTGGAAGGTGAGCGGCGCCTGGCCCACCGATGAGTCCTCCGACGTGCTGCTGGGTGCAGATCTGGCCGAAAAACTAGGCCGCAAGTCCGGCGACATCGTCGAGATTAATGGCCAGTCCCGGCGCGTAACCGGCATTTTGACCAGCGGCGGCGCCGAAGATGATCAGGTAATCGTGCCGCTGCACTTGGCGCAGCAGATCCTGGGCCGCCCCGGCGCAGTCCGGCGCGTGTATGTGAGCGCGCTGACCAAGCCGGAAGACGCGCTTGCCTTGCGCGATCCCAAGACCATGTCCCCGGCCCTGCTGGAGAAGTGGTCGTGCTCGCCCTACGTCCAGTCCATTGCCTACGTCCTGCAGCAGGCGCTGCCCCACGCGCGGGTGGAGCCCATCAGGCAAGTGGCGAATACGGAAGGAACGGTGCTGACCCGCATCAAGGGCTTGATGCTGCTGATCACGCTGGCTGCGCTTTTGGCTTCGGCGCTGGCGGTTTCCGCCGCCATGGCCACCGCCATCTTTGAGCGTCGCAGCGAAATCGGCCTGATGAAAGCGCTGGGCGCCGCCAATACCACCGTAGGCTTTGTTTTTTTCGCCGAGGCGGTGCTGCTGGCCCTGCTGGGCGGAGTGGCCGGCTTCTTCGGGGGCAGCCTGCTCGCCCGCGAAATCGGGCGCAGCATCTTCAATTCGCAGATCGGCGTGGAGCCGGTGCTCTTCCCAATAATTCTGGGCATCGCCACGATCGTGACCTTCGCGGGCAGCGCCGTAGCCATTTTCCGCGCCATGCGTTTTGATCCCGTGTATGCCCTGAAAGCGGACGCATGAGCGTGAGCACCCCAACTCGCCGCTCGCGCAAGCATCAAATGTTCCTGCGCATGCTGCTGCGCGCGTCGCTGGTGCGCCGCGGACGGGCGCTCTCCGCACTGCTGGCGGTGGTAGTGGCCGCCGCAGTCGCCACCGCAATGCTGAATCTGTATGTGGATGTCCAGGCCAAGCTGCGCACGGAATTCCGCAAGTACGGCGCCAATATCGTTGTAGTGGCCAAACAAGGCCAGCCTCTCCCGGCCGATGCCCTGGCCCGCGTGCAATCGGCACTGGCCGGACGCGGCATCGCTGTTCCCTTTGCCTACGTGGTGGCCAGCACGAGCGATGGTTCGCCGGTGGTCGCTGCCGGCACCAACTTGGAAAGCGTGCGCCGCCTCGATTCCTGGTGGAGCGTTTCCGCCTGGCCCAGCGCGCCGGGGCAAGCCCTGGTCGGGTCGCGCGCCGCCGCTGTGGTCAGCCCCAAGGGCCAGCCTTTCGATCTGAGCTTTCAGGGCCGCACTGTCCATCTCACCACGGCCGGCAAGCTCACCACCGGCGCCGCCGAAGACAGCCGCGTGTATCTGCCCCTTTCTGAATTCACCGCGTGGACCGGCATCCAGCCCTCCAGCATCGAAATCGCCGCCAACGGCTCGGCCGCCCAGGTGACCACCATCCTGCAGCAAATTGCCGCGGCCGTTCCTCAGGCCGAGGTCCGCCCCGTGCGCCAGATCGTGGAAGCGGAAGGCCGGGTGCTGGGCAAGACCCGCTCTACCCTGCTGGCCGCCGCCGCCCTGATCATCCTGACCGCCGCCTTGGGCGTGCTGGCCACATTGACCGCCTGGGTGCTCGACCGGCGCCGCGATTTCGCCATCATGAAGGCGCTGGGCGCCTCCGAGCGCCTGATCAGCGGCTTTTTCGCCGCCGAAGCCGCCTCCATCGGCGCCTTGGGCGCTTTGCTCGGCTACGGCATCGGCCTGGGCGCCGCCGCCTGGATCGGCCACGCCAATTTCCAGGCATCAATTTCGCCACGTCTCAGCGTCCTTCCCAGCGTCTTTCTGGGCAGCGTTGTGGTAGCCTTGCTCTCCGCTACCCTGCCTATGGCCCTGCTGCGGAGGGTGCAGCCGGCCACGATTCTTCGAGGGGAATAACCATGATCCGACTGGAACACGTCAGCAAGCTCTACCCGGCCAAGGCCGAGGAGAACGGCGGCGTCATTCGCGCGCTGGACAACGTGTCCCTCACCGTCATGCCCGGCGAGTGGCTGGCCATCATGGGTCCCTCCGGCTCCGGCAAGTCCACCATGGTCAACCTGATCGGCTGCCTCGACCGGCCCAGCAGCGGCAACGTGTGGCTGGCCGGTCAGAATGTGGCCGGGCTGAGCGCCGCCGAACTCACCCGCGTGCGCGCGGAAAAAATCGGCTTCATCTTCCAGCAGTTTCACCTGATTCCCTACCTGACCGCGCTGGAGAACGTCATGCTGGCGCAGTACTTCCACAGCATGACCGACGAGCAGGAAGCCCTGGAAGCGCTGGAGCGCGTCGGCCTGAAGGACCGTGCCCATCACCTGCCGGCGCATTTGTCCGGGGGCGAGCAGCAGCGCGTTTGCATCGCCCGCGCCCTCATCAACGACCCGAAAATCGTGCTGGCCGACGAGCCCACCGGCAACTTGGACGCGCAGAATGAAGAAATCGTGCTCCGCTTGCTGCGCGAACTGCACCAGCAGGGCCGCACCATCATCATGGTCACGCATGACGCGCTGGTGGCCCGTCTGGCTGACCGCCGCGTTGAGCTGCACCACGGCAAGATCGCCACCGAAGAAGTCTTCGCCATGTCGGACCAGGAGCAGTTCGACGAGGTACTGGAAGAAATCTGGGTCATCGAGGAGCACGGCGAGCCCGCTGAATTGGGCAGCATGGACGTGCACGGGGGCGTGCCCGTCAGCATCGCGGTGGAGAAAATGGTGGAACTGGGCCTGGTGACTACCCGCCCGCACCCGGCGCAGCCGCACGCGCACAAGGCGGTCGTCAATCCCTGCCACGACGCTTTAGGTCACATTTCTCAGCGCGTGGCCGACGGCGACCTGATGATCGAATTCACACCTAGTGGACGCCAGCGCGCGGCCGACGTCATCCGCCGTCATCGCCTGGCTGAGCGCCTGTTCACCGAAAGCCTGGGCATGGACGATCCGGCGGAAGTGGAAGAGCAGGCCTGCAAGTTCGAGCACATTCTTTCCCCGGAAGCCACCGACCGCATCTGCGCCTTCCTCGGCCATCCCCGCACCTGCCCCCACGGCGCGCCAATTCCGCCCGGCGCCTGCTGCACGTTGCGCGAGGTGGAAAGCTCCGACGTGCGCCTCGCCCGCAAAGCAAAGTAACCGACCTCAGACCAAGGCCACAGAGTACGCAAAGGACGCAGAGGTCAAAAATTCCACTTTCTTTAAGCCGCCACCCGTGTGGGGACGGGGCTCTGCCCCGTCCATGCGCGGGGCGAAGCCCCGCGCCCACACTAGCAGTGCTGCCTCTCCCCCCTTGCCCAATCCCGCGCTCAGACGGTACTCTGAAGACTCCGCATCTCACACGAGGACCCCAAATGCCATCTACCCCGCGCTATGTCTGGATAGACGGCGGCCTGGTTGCCTACCCGGACGCCAACCTGCACTTCATCAACGCCGGCCTGCACTACGGCATCAGCGTTTTTGAGGGCATCCGCTGCTACGCCACCGACCGCGGCCCCGCCATCTTCCGCCTGCCTGAGCACGTGGACCGCCTGCTCGACTCCGCCAACGTCATCGGCTTCCGCGACCTGCCCTGGAGCCGCGAGCAGTTGATCTCCGCCATTGACCAGACCGTCGCCGCCAACGCCTTCGGCGACTGCTACATCCGCCCGCTCATCTGGTTGGATGGCGCCATGAACCTGGTGATTGACTCGGGCAAGCTGCGCCTGGGCATCGCCGTGTGGGAGTGGGGCCACTTTCTGGGCACGGAGGCCAAGGAGCGCGGCGTGCGCGCCAACATTTCCTCCTTCACCCGCCACCATCCCAACATCGCTATGACTAAGGCGAAAATTTCCGGCAACTACGTGAATTCAGTGCTGGCCAAAAGCGAGTCGCTGCGCCTGGGCTTCGACGAAGCCATCATGCTCGACCCCGCCGGCTACGTGGCCGAGTGCACCGGCGAGAACATTTTCGTGGTGCGCCGGGGCGTCGTCTATACGCCTAATACCGCCGCCATTCTGGAAGGCATAACTCGCGACGCGGTGATCACACTCTGCCGGGATCTGGGCTACCAGATCCTGGAGCAGCCGGTTTCGCGCGATCAGCTGTATATAGCAGACGAAATTTTCGTTTGCGGAACAGCCGCCGAAGTCATCGGGCTGCGCGAAATTGACATGCGCCAGATCGGCGCGGGCAAAACCGGCCCGGCGACCAAGAAGGTGCAACACGCCTTCGAGCAGCTCACCCGCGGCCGGCATCCGCGCTCGGCGGAGTGGCTGCACCTTGTCACCGGGGCTGAGGTGGCGCAAAGCGCGCCCCGGCGATGATCCCAATCGCTAAAAGCCGAAACGCCCTCCGGTAGAGACGTTGCTTGCAACGTCTCCGAGACGTAACAAGTTACGTCTCTACTGGGATCCGCACGCATGGCATCGCACGCGGGAAGGGCGCCGCGGACAAGCCGTGCGGCCCATTTGTCATGCCTAGACCAATTCAGAGATAATTCGCGACGCAAGAGCCTTGGAAACTTCCACTTAGGAAACAGAGATGGAGAAAAAGGAACCCCAGACCGAGCTCGAAGCCGCCACCAGCAATTTGGATCGCAGAACCTTTCTGAAAGCGGGAGGCGCAGCACTGGCCGCTTCCGCACTGGGCATGACCGCCAGTTCTTACGCCCGCGTTCTGGGCGCAAATGACCGGATTCGCCTGGGTCAATTGGGCTGTGGCGACCGCAGCGGCGGACACGTGAACATGGTACAGCTCGCTTCCACCAAGATTCCGGTGGAAACCGTGGCCGTGTGCGACCTGTGGAGCCGGGCCCGCGAGCGCCGCGCCGCCGACGTGCAGCAGCGCTTTGGCCAGGCGCCGCGCCAGTACAAGTATTCCGAAGAAATGCTGAAGCAGCCCGACATTGACGGCGTGATGATCGCCACCGGCGACTTCCAGCACGCCAAGCTATGCATGCAGGTGGTCCAGGCGGGCAAGGACTGCTACGTCGAAAAGCCCTTCGCCAACGTCCTGCAGGAAGCCAAGGATGCGCGCGCGGCAGTGAAGTCTTCCAAACAAATGGTGCAGATGGGCACGCAGCACCGCAGCCAGCCTTACAACCTGGCGGTGCGCGACGTACTTCGCACCGGCCGCATTGGCCAAATCATGCGCATCGAGCAGCAATGGAGCGTCAATCACGAACGCTGGCGCGGACGCCCCGAGGTGGCAGAGCTAAAAGAACAGGATACGGACTGGAACCGCTGGCTTCTGGGCAAGCCGTTCCAGCCGTTTGACCAGCGCGTCTACCTGGAATTCCGGCTGTACAAGAAATTCTCTTCCGGCATTTTCGACCAGTGGATGAGCCACGGCGTGGATCTGGTTCATCTGTGGACCGATGCCACTGCACCCCAGAGCGTGGTGGCCAACGGTGGCGTTTTCGTGTGGAAAGACGGGCGCGAGAACGGCGACACGGTAAGCACCACGATGACTTATCCCCAGGGCTTCCTCTACACGTACTCCACCACGTTCGGTAACAGCTATCGCTGTTTCAGTCGGATCCAGGGAACCAAGGGCACCATCGTGAACTACGGCGGCGAGGGCGCTTCCCTGTTCAAGGTTACAAATGAAGGCCAGGAACACGACCCGGTTTCCTACGACGCACCCCCGGGCATGGGGCCAGCGGAGGACAAAGCAGAGATTCTTCGTATTCCAGGCGTGCCCGCTAACACCGAGGGCCCTGACGACGATGATCCGCTGCATGTGCTCAACTGGCTGCGCGCCATGCACGACCGCCGCCAGCCCAACGCGAACGTGGACCACGGCTTTTCGCACGCGGTCGCCTGCATCATGGCCGCGGAGGCCTACTGGAGCGGCAGGCGGGTGTACTGGGACGCGGGCAAAGAAGAAATCGTTGACAGTCCGCCGGCCGCGCTAGCTGGCTAGCTTTCTAGCTAGCTGGCTAGCTAGCTATCTAGCTGAGGGTCGGAGCAAGCGACCCGCGTGTTGCGGTCGCAAATATGTACGCCGCTGGGAGCATTAGATGCTCCCAGCGGCGCATTTTTTTGTGGTTGATGGAGGCGAACGGCTTACGCCGCTCTTTTCGCCTGAGCGCGCATTTGTTGATTCATCTGGCGCATGGAAGCGACGAGCCCGGGTGAGCGCTTTTCCGCCCAGGCTTCGAACCGGTTGGCTGCTTTTTCGATGTGGGCAGCCAACAGTTTGTTCGAGAACCGGTCCCGCCCTTCCTTGATCGTCGGCTTGATCCGCTCCCAGACGCCGAAGAACTCGCCGCTGGTTTCGAAGAACAGGTCTTCGTGCAGCAATCCATAGTTGAGCAGCGCGCACGCCTGGTCCCAGTAGCTGATAACCATCATAAAGTTGGTGCCAGCCTCCGTTCCCATGGGAGCGATGCGCATAGCTTCATCCATAGAGTCGGCAAAACAATTGGCGAAGAACCAGTCACGCGCCTGGCGAAGCCGGGGCTCGCGGCGTTCCTCATAGATTTGCAGGTGGAGTCGGGCTTGTTCATGGGTAGGATTGTGTTCCATAGAGCTTTATCTCCTTCCTGTTGTCTGCGTTGAGTCTCTGGGTAGGGTCAGCCTTGCGTTTCCCTGAGCTTTAAAATCGCTTTGCTCTGACGCAAGCAGCAGGCCCAGATTGAAGTACAGATGTCCATTTTAAGCCCCCGGCAAGCGTAGGAATGTTGCTGGTGCTAAAAGACGACGGCCCGCTTAGGAAGAAATTGGCCGCTTGGGCTGCGCGAGATTGTACGCGCCAACTCAAAGCGAGCAATGAAGTGAAGCTGCAGGAGGCGCTCTCGCTAGCTCAGCGCAGTGGGCTGGGGCGATTGGCCAGCACCAGGCGCAGCCTGTGGGGGATGGTGTCCAGACAAGCGGGGTTTCCAACATAAGTGAAGTCGTACGAATAAGGGCTGAGCGCCGAGGACAGCGCCGGGTAGGCGTGGAGAAAAGTTTTGGACGTTTCCAGAACCCCCAGCCGTGTGCCATCGCTCAGGACCAGCGTGTAGGTAAACTGAACGCTGCGGTTGTGCCAGCAGTTAGTCTCAATGCCACGAACATCCCTCCATTGGTAGCTGCGCACCTGGTTGAACCAGGAAGGCCGGTAGCAAATGCGGCTGGGCGTCAGATAGAAATAGCGGGTGGCGCCGAGGATCCCAACGGGCGCCGTAAGGGCCAGCAACAGCACCAGGCCCTTGGCCAGAGCCTGGTTGGACGACTTGAAAGTCGTTCCGTGAGAGCCCTCGATAGTCAGAGCGCGGCGGGCCGGCGGGATTAGCCATACCACCACATTCCCAAAGATTAGTCCGGCGGCAATAGCAGGAAAGCCGGGGATTACATGGGTGACAATGTTTCCCCAACGTGTGCCGTCGAACAGGAAAGCATCGGGCGGACGAAACTGCGCGCGCAATAACAGCAGCAGTTGGACCATGCCGATCCATGCGCCGGCTACGCCGATGATGGCAGCAGGAATAAGCAGAAGGTTCCAGCCGCTCCGGCGAGCGGCACGGCGGCTGGCCCTGACTGCGTAATCTGGCTGCACAGTATTTGGAGAACCCTGGCACAGCGGAGCCCTGGCCTCACACGAGGCAGGGCTTTAGACCGTCGCCACGCCGACGACGGCCCGCTTAGGGAAAAGTTGGCCGATTCTTCGCATCTGCGCGCCCACGCCGCGCAGTTTTTCCTCAATCCGCTCGTAGCCGCGGTCAATGTGGTAAACGCGGTCAATGATGGTTTCGCCATCGGCTACCAGCGCGGCCAGCACCAGCGAGGCGGAGGCCCGCAGGTCAGAAGCCTGCACCGCCGCTGCGCTCAGCGGCGTCTTGCCGCGCACGATGGCGCGCCTTCCCTCTACCTTGATGTCAGCACCCATGCGCACCAGTTCCTGCGCGTGCATGAAGCGGTTCTCAAAGATGTTCTCGGTAATCACTGAGCTGCCTTGGGACTGCGTGGCCAGCGCCATGTACTGCGCCTGCATGTCCGTAGGGAAGCCGGGATATTCTTCGGTGTTGATGTCAGAAGCCTTGAGCTCGCCGTTGCCGATCACGCGCACCGCATCCACCGCTGGCACAATCTTGACCCCGACTTCCTCAAGTTTCTGTAGCAGCGCCTGCAGGTGACGCGGTTCGCAACCGGCCACGTTGAGGTCGCCGCCGGTGAGCGCGGCGGCAACAATGAACGTGCCGGCTTCAATGCGGTCGGGGATGATGCGGTGTCGCGCGCCATGCAGCTTCTCGACCCCCTGCACCCGGATCGTGGGAGTGCCGGCGCCTTCAACCTTGGCGCCCATCTTGTTGAGCAGGGCCGCCAGGTCGGCCACCTCGGGCTCGCGGGCGCAGTTCTGCATTACGGTTTCGCCTTCCGCCAGGCACGCGGCCATGAGCAGGTCTTCGGTGCCGGTGACGGTGATCTTGTCGAAGAAAATTTCGCCGCCGCGCAGGCGCTTGGCATGGGCCAGCACGTAGCCGTGCTCGTGCTCGATAGTGGCGCCCAATTTCTCCAAACCTTTTATGTGCAGGTCAATGGGACGAGCGCCAATAGCGCAGCCGCCGGGCTGGGAAACGCGAGCGCGTCCGGTGCGCGCCACCAGCGGCCCCAGCACCAGCGTAGAGGCGCGCATGGTCTTCACTAGGTCGTAGGAAGCTTCCGGCGAAATCAGGTCGCGGCAGCAGATAGTGGTGCGATGGTGGGCGCGGCCATAGCCCAACTCCACTTCCGCTCCCATGGCGGCCAGCAGCTTGCGGGTGGTCTCAATATCCTGGACCTGGGGAATGTTTTCCAGGATGACAGGCTCTTCCGTGAGCAGGGCAGCAGCCATAGCAGGCAAGGCTGCGTTTTTCGCCCCGCTGACGCGGATAGTTCCGAGCAGCGGGTTCCCGCCGCGCACCACGAATTTGTCCACGGTTAAGTAAGCCCCATGTCAATTTTCCCGCTAACAGGTTTTCCGGGATTACGAGCCCATTGTAGCCACAACCTGAGCACTGACGATCAGTAAATTCACTTAGTTCGATGACCGTTGGTGCGATGACCAAGAGCGTTGGCAATGGCCTTTCGGACATGACCTTTGGCGGAACGCAGGCATCTGCCCGCCTCCTGGGGGCCTACCCCCGCCCGCAGCATCACCAGGGCAACGGGCACGCTATTGCCCGCCTGGCGCAGCGTCCTTCGGGCCTGACCTTCGTCTACTGCCGCGGCATTCTCCAGGATGGCGATGCCGCGCTGCACCAGCTTGCGGTTCTTCAGATGCACGTTGACCATCAAGTTGCCGTACACGTAACCGAGGCGGGCCATGGCGCCGGTGGAAAGCATGTTCAGCACCATTTTCTGTGCAGTTCCCGCCTTCATGCGGCTGGAACCGGCCACTACTTCGGGCCCCACTTCCACCACGATGGCAATGTCGGCGGCTTTGCCCAGAGCGGAGCCGCGGTTGCAGGTGACGGCCACCGTCTTGGCCCCGCAGCGGCGCGCGTATTCCACCGCGGCGATGGTGTAAGGGGTGCGCCCGCTGGCGGCGATGCCCACCACCACATCGTTTTTGCCCGGCTTCTTCGCGGCCATGTCGCGGCGGCCGAGGGCACGCGAATCCTCATTAGCCTCCACCGCAGCGCCCAAGGCCTTAGTGCCTCCGGCCATCACAAACTGCACCATGCGCGGGTCAGTATTGAAGGTGGGCGGGCACTCGGCGGCGTCCAGGGCGGCAATGCGGCCGCTGGTTCCGGCGCCGACGTAGATGAGCCGCCCGCCACGCTGCAGGGCAGCGGCGATCAGCTCAATGGCGCGGGCGATGCGGGGCAAGGCGCGGCGCACGGCCAGGGCCACCTTCGCATCTTCGGCGTTGATGATGCGGGCGATCTGCAGGGGTGAACTGGTGTCCAGGCGGGCGGCAGCGGAATTGCGTGCTTCCGTGCGCAAGCTGGAAATTTTGCTGCCGGTGCGCTTCATTCCTTCGTTCCGCGCTCGCTGCCTGAACGCAGTTGCTTGCCGGTGAGCACTTCGCGCAGCGCCCAATCAATGCGGCCCAGAGACTGCTCGATGCGCTGGATATGCTCCTTATCCTTGGTCATGTATGCCGAATACTGGATCACCTGCAGGTCGTTGCGGACGTGGTGGTTCATATCGGCGATCACTTCCAGGCGCTCGGCCAGGTAATGGTTTTGCCGACGCTGGTAAGACCAGGCGATAAGGCCGCAAAGCACGCCCAGAACGATGGCATCCATAATGGGAAAAACAGGCTGGGGATGAAACGAAATCACCAACAGGTCAGAGAGGTAGCCGAGTACCGCGACCGTAAACCCAACCACCGCGGCGACTCGCCCGGCGCTGCGGCGAATGCGTGCGCCGCGAGCCCTCAGCTCAGGGCTTCCACCACCGAGTCGTGAAACGTCGGACGCACACGCTTGATCGCCTGGTTGCTGTGGTCCGGCCAGGTGCGGTTGGTCAGCAGGGTAATTGCGAGTTGAAGCTCTGGATCGATCCATAGGGAAGTTCCAGTGTAGCCCAGGTGACCGAAGGCAGTGGGCGACAAATGACGTCCGGATTGGGAAGGTTGCGAGGGCGTATCCCAGCCCAGGGCGCGGGAGGTGCCCGGCGGTTCCGGCTGGCGCCGTGTAAACAGCGCCAGGGCTTCGGAGCGCAGGATGGGGCGGCCGCCGTTCAGCATGGCGTGAGCGAATAGCGCTACATCAGCAGCGGGAGCAAAGACTCCCGCGTGGCCGGCCACACCGCCCATAACGCTGGCATTTTCGTCGTGCACCTCGCCTTGCACGACGCGGCGGCGGAAGGCACGGTCGTCCACCGTGGGCGGGATTTGCGCACGCCAGGCGGAAGGAGGGCAATAACAAGTGCGCGCCATGCCCAGAGGGCCGAAGATTTCGCGCTGGCAGAAGCGGTTGAGCGGCTCGTCGGCCAATCGAGCCAGCAGTTCGCCCAGGATGATGAAGCCGATGTCGCTGTACTCAGCGCGCGTGCCCGGGTCGGCGGCAAGAGGCGTGCTCAGGGCGGCGCCAATCAGTTCATCGCGGCTATGCGTCCGCTCGAACAGACGCTCGTAGGCGGGCAGGCCGGAGGAATGGGCCAGCAGCAGGCGCACCGTTACCTGGTCCCGGCGTGGGTCGTCGCCGGCAAACTCCGGCAGCAGGGAAACCACCGGGGCTTCCAGATCAAGCTGGCCGCGCTGGTAGAGCAGCATGGCCATGGGCGTGGTGGCCACGACTTTGGAAACCGAAGCGAGGTCGAAGATGGTGTCAGCCTGCACCGCCGGTGAGCTCGCCTCATAGGTGAACCGGCCCAGCCCCTTGAGCGCCAACAGCCTGCCGCGATGCAGCACAGAAATCGCGCAGCCGGGAAAGGCACGCTGCTCGATCCCTTGTTGCAAGATGGTGAACGCCTGGGCGAACGTTGCGTCCTGTCCCGCGAAGTCAGCCTGGGGCAGCAGCGGCGAGCTTTGGGCAGAGGGAGGCAAGATTTTGGCGAATGACTTAGCACGCTTATAGCAAAGTGCGGTGGAGGAAGCAAAAGGAAGAAGGCCGGCTGTCGCTTGTGCTTCTGGCCAGCGACTGGCTTTTCCAATCGCGGCTGCTGCCTTGGGTCATACCGCTCATCTACCTTGATGCGGCGCGCCAAGCGCTACAACTTTACTTCGCTGATCTGGATGGCCGGCTTTACGTCGGTGTAATTCGGAATGTCCGCCATGATTTCCTGCACATGCGGGCCAAAGCCGGCTTGAAAGGCTTCCACGGAGTCAAACAGCAGGTGTCCCAGAGCCACATAGGCAGGAGGCGAGCCGGGTTCCTCGCCGCAGATACCGTGTTCCACATTCACTCCCTTGAGCGCCGCTCCCACCAGGCGCCGCACCAGGGGTATGTGGCGGTTGCAGTAATACTCGATGTCAAAGCGGGCGCCTTTGCGGTTGGGATAAAAAACGCTGACCTTCACCATCGCGACTCTCCTGTCCCTCGCGGGGTTATGGAGCAGCGTGAGTATACGCCTGCGCGGAAACGACTGCTCTAAGTTCGGAAATCCCTCCCAGTACTTAGTCCCGCAGAGCGGACGCGGGATGAGCGCATCGGCCAATAGAGCCTACACGGACCTGCACAACTGCTGATACATACCCCTGTGGCCTTAATCACTGACAAATCGATCCGCGGAGCGGACAAAGAATGTAGCCCATGGCGCAAGCCATGGGATTCTAGGGTTTTGCAGATCAGAGCCCCAGCGGGGCGAAAGCAATGTCCCACACGTACAGCAACATTCTGGTCCACGTAATCTTCAGCACCCATGAGCGCCACCCGTTTATAGCCTCAGAGATCCAACCCGATCTCTTTG
>DATJFA010000110.1:0-7414 GCA_035496015.1 Terriglobales bacterium
GCTGGACCAGCGGCTTCCCCTTCACGGTGGACAACGGCAACTTCTGGCCGACCAACTGGGACGAACAGGGCATCGCAACCATGGTTGCCAAACCGGCCACTGGCCACTACAGTCAGCCCGATGGCGCGGTGAGTGTATTCCCCAATCCGGCTGCAGCTTTCAACGATTTCGTTCATCCCTTCCCCGGCCAGAGCGGCTCGCGTAACGTGGTGAGGGGTGACGGCTATATGGGCGTAGATGCAGCCCTGGCCAAGCGGTGGGCCATTAGCGAGTCGCAGGGGCTGCAGTTCCGGTGGGAAGTGTTCAACTTGTTCAACCAGGTGCGTTTCAACGCCTTGTCTGGCCTGGGAACGCAGGCGTGCGCGTGCATCGCCTCGCTGCAGCAGGTTCCGAACACATTTGGCAGCTACACCGGGTTGCTGACGCAGCCCCGGGTTATGCAGTTTGCGCTGCGCTACGAATTCTAGTCCGTTTGCGGGGGGCGGCTGCGCGACACAGCCGTCCTCGTGCGCTACATCTGCTGCGCTTTGCCCTTAGAACGCCTGCCTGACCATGGCCACACTTGCCCGTAAGCTGCGTCTGGTTGATTACTTCGTTCTCGCCTTCGGCGTGATGGTGGGCACCGCCTGGCTGGTGGTGATGGATGACATCCTGCAGCGAGGCGGCCCGCTGGGAGCCATCCTGGGTTTTACCGCCGGCGCGCTGATGCTGCTGCCCATCGGCTATGTGTATGGCCAACTGGTTCGCGCCATTCCGGATGCGGGAGGAGAGGCGGCCTACGTTGCCAGGTTCTTTCCGCGTTCGGTCGCGTTCCTAACCGGCTGGATGGTGCTGCTCAGCTACTTTCTTACCTGTCCGTTCGAGGCGCTGGCGGCAGGGCGGATTGCAGGATATCTGTTCCCTTCCTTGAACACCTTCACTCTTTATCGCCTGGGAGGACGCCCGGTTTATCTGCCGCACATTCTGCTGGGACTGGTAATCGCGGTTCCCTTGACCTGGCTGAACATTCGCGGCATCCAATCGAGCGCGCGAGCGGCCAAGTGGATCACGTTCACCTTTCTTACCCTGGTAGTGGTGTTTGCCGGGGCCGGCGCCAGCCATGGCAGGCTTTCGAACCTGCATCCCTTGTTCAGCCACGGGCCGCTACTATCCGTTTTGCTGGTCTGGCAGGTGGTTCCGTGGCTGCTGGCGGGGTTTGAGTCGGTGGGCAAATATGCCGAGGAAGCCAGCCCTGACTTTCGCGGCAGCGATTTCTCGGTGGCCATCGTGCTGACCATCCTGGTGGGACTGGCCTTCTTTTGGGTGGTGATCTCAGCCGTTTCCTATGTGACGCCGTGGCCTGCTCTGCAGAGCAACCAGCAATTCCCGACAGCCGTGGCTTTTGAAAGGGCGCTGCACGCCCACTGGATCGTCATTCTTATCATGGCTTCGGCGATGTTTGCCCTGCTGCAGGCATTCAACGCCAACATGGTGGCCTCGTCGCGCATGCTGTTCGCGCTTTCGCGCCGGGGCTTGCTATATCCCAAATTCGCCCGCATTCACCCGCGGAACCAGACGCCCTCGACGGCAATAATCGCCGTGGGCATTGCCACCATTCTGGCCATGCTGCTGGGTGAGGCTGGTCTGGTGCCCATTTTGGAAGTGGGAGCGGTAACCTCGGCGGTGGCCTGGATGGCAGCCTGTGCCTCATATTGGCGCATGAACCCTTCCCTGAAGGGGCGGTTGGCAGCAGGATTCGGTCTGCTGGTGACCAGCCTGATGATCCTGGTCAAACTTGTTCCTCTCGTGCCTGGTCACTTCACCCGGTACGAATGGATGGCGCTGGCGATCTGGTTGGGGCTGGGAGCAGTGCTCAGAATGCCTGCCGTGAAGGAGCTCGCCCAATCAGCACAGGCCTCTGCCGTGGCGGGGCAGGTATCGGCCGTGTCCTCTAGCGATCAGCGGCAAAGCTAGTTGAAGGGCCAGGAGCGCAAGCCGGCACTCAGAAGAGGAAATGGAACCCGTCGCAGGCCGGTGGAGCCAGTTGCCACACGCAGCCGAAATTCCCGGGGAGAAACACCGAAGCGCAGCTTGAAACAGCGGCTGAAGTGGGCGGAGTCGCTGAATCCCCAGGAAAAAGCGATTTCGGTAATACTTTTTCCCGAAAACCGGCGGTCGGCAAAGTCGGCCGAGCAGCGTTCCAATCGCTGTTCGCGGATCCAGTCGGACACTCTCCGGCCACGAGCCGAAAACAAGCGGTGCAGATGCCGCACAGATATTCCCACAGCCTGTGCGATGGCAGCCGGGCCCAGCGCCGGGTCTGACAGACTGTCCTGAATGAAACCTTCAATACGCTCGCCCAATCGATTCTGGCGAGAGAACACCGGCGTTGCGAGATTAGCGCCCTCCAGACACGACGCGAGCACCTCAAGATAGGCGTCAAGGGCAGATGCACCCTCTTCCACGGTAAACACTTCCGCCTCCTGGAACAGCGAGGTGAGCAAGCGGAAGAGAGTGGCGCCCATTGGGGTGGCCAGAGAGATGCGTGGCAAAGCAGGCAGGGCGGATAGGCGCAGGCGATCCTGCATCAGCCAGATCGGAACACGCAGGTACAGGCGGGAACACCGGCCGCCACAATCGGAGGACCACGGGCGCCCGGAATCGAGCAGCGTAGTATCTCCGGGCCGCAGAACACACCGCGTGCCCTCCTGGTAATAGCGCCTGATCCCTTCCAGTTGCGTGATTACGATGCAGCTGCGATCGGGGGAACTGGCGCTAACCACGGGAAACTTAGCGAACGAAAGCGGGGTGGAGGAAAACCGGGTCAACTCCAGGCCCGCAACCTTGCGCCGTTCGATGCGGCCGGTGAATGCCGGGCGGGAGGGGAATTGGAAGCGGCAGTCGCCACATATCTGCTTTGCCTTGAACAGCCAGGCATCCAGCCGGTCGGCAATCGGAACCAGGTCGGTGGAAAACAACTCAGACACTGGTTTGGCCCCGGTTCTCCCGGATTCCGGCTGCTCGCGATTGAAGGACATTGTTATTCCGAACTGGCAAGAAATGTGGCGGCACGCTAACACATGGCCCAGGGACGTGCAAGGACAATCTCACCAGACAGTCGGCAGGGCTCTGGAGGTGCGGATCTCGCGGTCGGCGGTCAGGAGAGATAGCCCGTTAGCCAGGGCAGTAGCTCCGATGATGCGATCGGCCGGGTCATTGGGATAAGCAGGCGGAAGATCCAGGGCAATGACGCATGCCCGAGCGCTCATCGGCAGGACTACGAATCGGGACTGCACTTCCTGCAGGAAAGATTCCAGACTGATGGCGAGGCGGATGCGCCCTTTTTTGACCAGAGTGGCCAACTCCAGAAGGCTGATATCGGAGATGGCCAAACCACCCCCTTCTTTGCGTGCCCTGTCAATGGCGGCAATTGCCTTCGGCGAGAGTTGATCGGGGTCAAATGCAAGCCAAACGACAACATGCGTGTCCACGAGGATCACCGCAGGTGACCCCAGTCTGCGATGGCGGGCGCGATGATATTACCGGTAACCGTTCCTTTGCCGGCGAGGAAATTGTAGATGTCATCCGTGTCGCGGTCGGCAGGAATGAGCTTTGCCACCGGCTTGCCGTGCTTGGTGATAACCACGGTCTCTTTCTTAGCCTGAACCTCGTCCATAATGGCAAGGCATTTAGCCTTAAAGGCTCCCGCCGGCATCCGTTTCATCGCGATCCTCCATTGCACGACCATGGTCATTATACCATGGTCATATCAGCCACTCCCGCCATGGGAGATGGCCAGCTGTGGTGGAGCCTAACGTCACTGCCGACGGGAAGAGACCGCGAGGATTATGGCAGAGACGCCCAGCAGGACTGACATGATCACTCGAACCACCTTGCGCCTGCGTCCCGCCGGCTGCTGGTGTTGATAAACCCGGTGCAATACCAGCCATTCCGCCGCCAGGGCCAACAGCAGCATGAGGATTGCGGCGCGCGACCAATCCGCCTGCAAACCCGGCAGCCAGGCAGTAACCAGGATGACTACCGCCAGCAGGCAGGCAAGCGCCGTCCACAGCGAGCGGCGGGCTGTACCGTAATTTGAGGACTGCGACTGGGTCATACCCCACAACGCTTCGCCTATAATCGTTCGACCACCGGGCCCGGGTCAATGACAGACCGATAAAGAGTTGGCCCCCGAAGCGCCGGTGGGCCAGTGAGGCTGTGGATGCGGGTATTCCCTTCTGAGCTTGAATGAAGAAGTAGTGAGGCGGTACGCCCGACGGAGCGACCGTTCTTCGAATGACTAAAGCGAAACTGTGGAAGTCAGAAGATGAGCTGTTCTCCCTGGCACAGCGTGAGCTCTTCACCTGTGTGGTGGGCGACGTCATGGATAAAATCGGTCTGCAAAAGCAATTTCTGCCGCCGCAAATTCAGCCTCTGCAACGAGAGATGGTTGTGATCGGGCGGGCCATGCCGGTGCTTTCGGTGGACGTTTTCGCTGAGCGAACTGCCGACAGCGCAAACAAACTGATGGACAAACCTTTTGGCCTGATGCTGGAAGCCCTGGATGACCTTCGCAAGAATGAAGTCTACGTGAACACCGGTTCTTCGCCCCGCAATGCGCTGTGGGGAGAACTGATGAGCACGCGCGCCCTAAAACTGGGCTGCCGGGGGGCGGTGTTGAATGGATACACCAGAGATACCAGGCGAATTCTTGAGATGAAGTTCCCGACTTTCGCCTTCGGCTCTTACGGGCAGGATTCGGCTCCGCGTTACAAGGTTGTGGATTTCCGCCTTCCCATCGAGATCGGGCAGGTGCGGGTGCGCCCCGGCGACATTCTGTTTGGCGATATGGACGGGGTGCTGCTGGTTCCCGCCGAAGCCGAAGACGAAGTATTCGCCCGCGCCCTGGAGAAGGCCCGCGGGGAAAAACTGGTGAAGCGCGCCATCGAGGAAGGAAGCAGCGCGGTGGAAGCATTCAAAAAGTTTGGCATCATGTGAACGTTATGACGAAAATGTCCGGCACCGCACGCGGGCAGCAGATCCGGCGCTTTCTTCGCGAGAATGAACTGCGCGCCTGGATTGCATGGCGGCCCGACGAACTGGTGATGATGTCGGGGTACCTCCCCTATTGGGGAGCGTCGCTGCTGATTTATTTCTCCGAAGCGGAGCCCCTACTCTTCGTTCCTCAGCTTGAGCCGCGCGATCATATTCCGGGAGGGCTGCAGGTCAAGGAATACCCCTGGGGCGATTTGAAATGTACCGACCCGTATTCGATTCTGGTTTCATCTGTGCGCGACGAATTGGCAAAGGCCAAAGTCTCACGGGAGCAGGTTGGGATGAATCCCAACTCGGCGCGGGCTGCTTTGCCGATGCAGGCTGCCGAACATATACCCTTCCCGGAGAATTTCTCTAACCTGTTTTCGGGGCTTGCCGCTAAATCCAGCACTGCCCACCAGGCGGGATTCTTCCAGCTCTACCTGAGAAAGACCGCCGAAGAGATTCAAGCGATCCGGCTGGCCAATCGCGTAGCCAATGTCGGATTGCGAGTGTTTCATGAAAGGCTGAAGCCAGGAATCTCGGAGGTAGAGATAGCGGCAGCCGTCGAGTCAGCCATCCAGTGCCAGATCGGCCACGATGGCATTTTTCATTCCCGAGCCTGGGCGATGGTGCAGTCCGGTCCCAACGCGGCGGATGCGGGAAGATTTAACCGCTCCACCGGGCGGCGCCTACAGAACGGCGACCTGGTCCTGATTGAGCTGGGAACTTGTGTTAATGGCTATTGGAGCGACCTGACCCGCACAGCGGCGGTAGGTCATCTGAAGCCCGAGGTTGAAGAAATATTGAATGTTGCTGCCGACGCGCAGAAAGCTGCAATCAATGAAGTAGGCCCCGGCGTTTCCGCTGACCACATTGATGCCGTGGCAAGGGACAGCATCGCCGGCCGCGGGTTCGCGGACTTCTTTACTCACCTCACCGGGCATCATGTTGGCTTCCGCTATCACGATCCAGGATTTGGAATCGTTCCGGACGAAGGCGCCAAACTCGAGCCCGGCATGATAATCACGATTGAGCCGGGCGTATATGTTCGCGAGCGGGGCGCGGGCGCGCGAATTGAAGACAATGTTCTCGTCACCGAATCGGGGCACAAGATACTTTCGAGAACCGATGGGAGGGGGAGAACATGATCAGCATTGATCTTTCCGGCAAAACAATCTTGATTACCGGCGCCCTTGGCGCGATTGCCGAACACATGGTCCGCAGACTCAGTGAAGCCGGCGCCGGGCTGGTTCTGACCGACATTAAGAGCACAGAACAAGCCAAGCAAACTCTCGATCAATGGCGAATCAACCCGTCTGCCTATGTTTACTTTCCGGCTGACATCACGCATGCGGCTGAAGTAGATGCGACAGTGAACGCCGCTTTCCGCAAATTTCCCCAAATGGACACGGTTCTGGGCCATGCCGGCGGTTGCGGGCTGCATCCCTTCGCGAGCACGTCTGAGTCCGATTTTGAGCGCATCTTTCGCTTCAACTATTTCGGGCAGACTTATCTCGCCCGCTCCGTGCTGGCGCAGTGGATGCAACGCAAGATACCGGGACACCTGATCTTCACATCGTCTTATGTGGCGCGAATGCCGCACACGCAGATTTCATCCTATGCGTCCGCCAAAGCGGCGCTGGAAAACTTCGCGCGCAGCCTGGCCATGGAATATGCGCACACAGGCATTCGCGTAAACGTCGTTTCGCCGGGCAACGTTGCGTGCGGAAGCTCGCTGAAGGTTTTTGAAGAGGACGCCGCTTACCGGGAATTTGTGCTGCGCGTCTCCCTGGGCAGAAGGAATACTCCGGAGTCCATTGCCGATGCTTTTGTTTTTCTTTGCTCGCCGCTGGCCGGTGAGATTAATGGGCAAGTCCTCAGCCCGGATTTCGGCGCGGGCATCGGGAACCGGCTATGAAGATCGGGCTTGGCCTTTATCGCCACATGCTGACGCGCGATTATTACGACTTCGCGCGTCAGGCGGGCTGCACTCATGTTGTGGTTCACCTGGTTGACTACTTCAATCAAGGCTCGACCAACCCGAGCAATAATCAGCCGACGGGGGCGAAGTACGAACCATGGGGAGTGGCCGGCGACCCGAACCAGATTTGGACAGCACGCGACCTGAAAAAAATGCGTTCCGAAATCGAAGGAGCGGGCCTGGTTCTGGCCGCTATCGAAAATCTCGACCCAGCCCACTGGCACGACATTCTGCTCGACGGCCCGCAACGTCCGCAGCAAATTGAAAAAGTGAAAGCCATGATTCGCCGCCTGGGTGAGGCCGGCATTCCGGTGCTGGGCTACAACTTCAGCCTGGCGGGCGTTTGCGGGAGGGTAACCGCTCCGGCCGGGCGCGGGCGCGCAATCACTCTGGGGATGGATGGTCCGGCGGAAGATG
>DATJFA010000111.1:0-2283 GCA_035496015.1 Terriglobales bacterium
ACTCAGATGTGAACTTAGGTGCTTCGGTTACGGGCCCTGGCACAATTCCCGCACCCAGAAATGGCATAATCAAACGTACTGGGCTGCTATGCCGTTGGGATTGTACATTTCCGTCCCCTTCTGCCGCACCAAGTGCAGTTACTGCAACTTTGCCTCGGGGGTGTTTTCGCGGGCCATGTACAGCCGCTACGTGGAGCGCGTGTGCCAGGAGATAAGACAGGCGCGAGCCACGCCGGCCGCGCTGGGCGGGCATTTTGAAGCAGCGGTGGACTCGGTCTACCTGGGCGGCGGAACGCCGACAGTGCTGCCAGAGGAGGATTTGCAGCGGCTTTTCGCCTGTGTGCGCGAGCAGTTCGCGGTGGCGCGCGACGCTGAGATTACGGTGGAATGCGCCCCGGGCAGCCTGGACGAGCCCATGTTGGAAGCCCTCGCCAGGTGTGGCGTAAACCGCGTGAGCCTGGGTGTGCAGTCCATGATAGACGGCGAGGCCGCCGCGGTGGGACGGCAGCACAAACGGGCCACCGTGCTGGACGACATTGTCCGGTTGCGCGCGGCCGGGATTTCCAACATCAATCTTGATCTGATTGCCGGGCTGCCGCACCAGACCGAGGGCAGTTGGGGAACTTCGCTGGATGAGGTCATCGCCAGCGGCGTGCCGCACGTCAGCGTGTACATGCTGGAGGTGGATGAGGACTCGCGTCTGGGGCGTGAATTAATCGCCGGCGGCACCCGTTACCATGCTCACTTTGTGCCGGATGAGGATGCGATTGCCGATTTTTACGTGGAAGCTTGCCGGCGATTGAATGCTGCAGGTGTGGTCCAGTACGAGATTTCCAATTTCGCCCGCTCCGGCGCCGCTTCCCGCCACAATCTCAAGTATTGGACGCGGCAGCCGTACCTCGGCTTCGGCGTGGACGCGCATTCCATGCTGGAGGCGGCGGTGGATACGTATGAGTTGCTGAGCGCCGAGACAACGGCGCCAGGAAGCCCGGCTGGCGGTTCTAGTCCCTGCGCCGTTTCGCAAGCTGACGTGGAGGCGGTGCGCTTCTCTACTGCGGATTCTCTTGAGGATTATCTGGCAGGCGCGCCGCCGAAAACTACGCCGGTTTCCTGGGCGGAGGCGCGTGAGGAGGCATTTTTTCTGGGGCTGCGCCTGAATCGTGGCGTGGACCTGCAGGCAATTGCCCTGCGTCTCGGCCTGTCTGAAGAACTGGCGAACACACTCGCCCAACTTTGCGCAGAAGGGCTGCTGGAGCGGGAAGGCGAGGTTGTCAGGCTGAGCGAGCGCGGGCGGTTGCTGTCGAATGAAGTGTTTCAGCGCTTTCTGGCGGTCGTGCCGCTATAATTCCGCCCTTGGCAAGTCAATCAGGCGAGCTGCGCTCGCCCGGACAGGCGGGGCGCCTGTCCCCACGCATGCCGTGGTTGGGAGACGGCTTGAATCCAAACGTTTTGACCCTCTTCAGGCTTTTTCATTAGACTTTCACTTCGGCAACAGCACCAGCACTGTATTGGCTGAGTGCTGACGGCTGAATGCCGACTGCTATGGCTTCCAAGAGTGAGACCCAATTCGCGATTGTTGACCTGCGCAGCGATACCGTGACGCGGCCTACGCCGGAGATGCGGCGGGCCATGGCCGAAGCCGAGGTCGGGGACGACGTTTACGGGGAAGACCCCACCATCAACCGCCTGGAGCAGCGGGCGGCGGAGATTTTCCAGCGCGAGGCCGCCATCTTCGTGCCCAGCGGCACCATGGGCAATCAGATCGCCATTAAGATCCACACCAAACCAGGCCAGGAAATCATCTGCGAAGAGCGGGCCCACATTTTCAATTACGAAATGGCGATGCTCGCGCATTTTTCCGGCTGCGTGGCGCGTCCCGTGCCCGCGCCCGACGGCATCCTTAGCTGGGAGCGCATTGAGCGCGCCATCGCGCCCAAAATCTACTACCGGGCGCAGACCGGGCTGGTCTCGCTTGAGAACACGCACAACATGGCCGGGGGCACGGTTTATCCAACCGCGGTCTTCGACGACATCTGCGAGCGGGCGCATAAGGCCGGACTGCCCGTTCACCTGGATGGGGCGCGCATCTTCAATGCCGCTGTGGCATTGGGTAAGCCGGTGGCCGACATCAGCCGCAAAGCGGATTCGGTGATGTTCTGCCTGTCGAAGGGACTGGGCGCGCCCGTAGGTTCTCTGCTGGTGGGCAGCCGGGCGTTGATTGACCAGGCGCGCGTCTATCGCAAGTCGCTGGGCGGAGGCATGCGGCAAGCGGGAGTGCTGGCG
>DATJFA010000112.1:0-2290 GCA_035496015.1 Terriglobales bacterium
GTCCCCCACCCAGACCAGGATCAGCAGGTACAACACCAGGAAAGCGCCTGCCCACATGAGCCGTATCTGCAGCACCAAGGCTAGAGGCAGGGCGATGTACACCATAGCGAAGGCGCCGGCGGCGGCGGCCGGGAAAGCAGACCGGAGGTCCTGCTGCCGCATAGCAATTCCCAGGAAAAGAAAAGGCGACACTACGCCAAAGAATCCAACCGCATACATCATCAGGGCAGTGGAAATCAGAGGCTGCGTCACGGGTTGCAGTGCCAGCGCGAGAAACAGCAATACGGTGAAGCCGTAAACCGGGCCAGTCATGGGCTCGATGCCGTAGTGGCGCACTAGATCGAGAAACTCACGGATGCAAAGCAGGGCTGCGAGAGCTATGAATGGCGCCAGTACGACAACAGGAGCGCGCAGCGCCAGCAGCAGAACGACCGGAATCAGAACAACTGCGGTGAGAATGCGCTTCATGAAGAGCTTGCAAAGAAGGACAGCATACTAGCGCAGGCTGTCGGCAGTCTGGGGTTCCCGGTGACGGCTACCGCGGCCGTTTCCGTTGTGTTCCAATTCCTGCTCAGGAGAGATTCCGCCGTAGCGCCGTTCGCGTTTCTGGTATTCGCCCATGGCTTCCAGGAGGTGAACCCCGCGGAAATCGGGCCACAGCGTCTCGGTTACATAGATTTCCGAGTAGGCGACCTGCCAGAGAAGAAAATTGCTGAGCCGCATCTCGCCGCTGGTGCGAATGACCAGGTCCAGTTCGGGGAGATTGTGAGTGTAGAGGTGGCGGGAAACCAGGGATTCGTCCAGCGTGAGATGCTCGATGCCGCCATTGCTGAGAGCGCCGTCCAGGATTGCGCGAAAGGCGTCCACCAGTTCGAGGCGGGCGCTGTAGTTGAGCGCCAAGGTCAGCTTCATGCCGGTGTTCTGGGCCGTAGCCTGCCGCGCCCACTCCATGCGCTCCTGTACCGGCTCGGGCAGCTCCCACAGGCGGCCGATATAGCCCAGCCGGATGTTGTTGCGGTTCAGCGTTGGTACCTCCTGCTTGAGGTAGCGGCGCAGCAGGGTCATAAGAAAAGAAACTTCCGAGCGGGGGCGGCGCTGCCAGTTCTCCCGCGAGAAGGCATAGAGAGTGAGCGATGAGATCCCGGCGCGAGCGGCAGTTTCCACGGTGGAACGCACGGCATCCACTCCGGCTTTGTGCCCGGCAATGCGAGGCAGATGACGGCGGCGGGCCCAGCGGCCGTTGCCGTCCATAATGATGGCGATATGCCTGGGAAGTCTCTTAGGATCGAGCCTGCGGTAAGCTTCAGCCTCGCTCCGGTTGAGCCCGGCCGGGATGGTCAGTTGCAACTCTCAACCTCTTGAATCATGACGCTATCACAGGCGAGCGGCCATGGGCAATTCAGGTTCCAACGAAGCACTTGCCGGGGCGTCAGTTCATTCCGAAATGATCGCGTCGGCTTCGATTTCCAGCAGCATGTCCGGCGAGACGAAGGCGCTGACCGCAACCAGCGTGGCGGCTGGACGGATGCCGCCAAAGAACTCCTGGTGCGCCCGGGCAATCTGCTCCCAGTCCGCGATGTTGCGCACGAACATGCGGGTGCGCGTCACATGCTCCAGCGAGGCCCCAGCCTGCTCGAGGGCAGATTGGATATTACGGAGAATCTGAACCGTCTGAGCGTAGGCGTCCCCGACGCCGACGATCTTTCCGGAAGCATCGGTCGCCGTGGTTCCGGAGACGCAGACGAAGGAACCGACCCGCACCGCGCGTGAGTATCCAACGACCGATTCCCAGGGCGTGCCGCTTGCAATGTTTTGCCGGGTCATGAATTCCGGATCCCCCACAAAAACTAAAGATTGTATAAGAAGGCGCCGCAGCCCTGGCGAAGTAGCGTTTTTCCGCATAATCAGGGAGTCATGCATCGCCATTCTGAGCGGCACTTCGGCCATGATCGCTGGCCTTAAGAAGGCCTATGGGGTCACAAAACAGCGCTGGTGGTGGAACATTTTGGCCATCGCTTTCGGACTGACATTTCGCTTGCAATCATAGGCGTGATGGCGCCGTGGGGAATGCTTTATGGCAGCCGGGCTGAGGCGGCCCTCAGAAATCAACGAGTACAAGATGGAAGAGTTGGCAACTCAGTAGCAGAATTCAATTTTCTAAGGAAGAGTCGTGATAACGAGTTCCTTCGTGCAACGTGTGCGCTTCTGGCTGCTTGCCGGGCTGCTGGTTGGCTTCGTCCTGCTGATGGCCGGCGCACTGCTGGCCGAGACAGTACCTGTACGCCACATA
>DATJFA010000113.1:0-16490 GCA_035496015.1 Terriglobales bacterium
CACAAAACATCAGCCATCGGTGTGACGGGCTTAAGACTGGGTCGGCGATGCGGCTGTGTAGGTGAATGAAGAAATGTACATGTAGCGGCTCACGCCGACCGTGGCCGGCCCGCCCCAGCCTGTGCTGTTCGTTCCCCAGTGATTGATCATCACGTAAGCGGGGACCTGCGGGATGTTCTCCGTATGCGTCGAAACCAAAACGCCATCGACGTAGTAGTCGATCTCGCTTGGCGACCAGACTAACTTGTATCGGTGAAAACTCCCTGCGAGTGGCGCCTGCAAGGAGGTATCCGAATACTGTTTGAGAGATGTGCCTAACCAATTCGTCATCCACACCGTGTCCGGGTTCTGCCCTTCGATCTCGAAATCGATCTCGGTGGTGCTTGCGTCTATAAATGTAAAGCCGGATGAAATCTGCCCTGAGACGGCGCTGCCTTCACCATAAGGGGTGGCGGAGGTCGAACTGGTTCGCATGACCCATTCGTAGGTGCCGAAGCCAAACGCTTGCTTGCTTTGCAACTCCGCGCCGGTCGAGATCACGCCCTCTCCACCCTGCCGCTGTTCCAGTTTGAGGCAGAGCACGCCCTGCGATAGGTCAACGTTCGCCGGGGTAAAGGATCCCTGGTTAACGCCGGCGATCGAGCCTGGCGCTCCCCAATTGGAGACGACCCACTTCGACAGGTCTAGCTGGCCGGTATCGAACCGGTCAATAAATGTTGGCGCAGCCGTCGGGGCGGGAGCAGGAGTTGGACTAACAGTTGGAGATGGGGTTGGCGCTGGATTAAAAGCAGATGCAGGCGGAGAAACCGCGTTGGTTGGCTGCGAATTACGCACCGAGGAGCAGCCAATGGTAGCTGCAATCAGCAGCACAAGAAGAAACTGCTGGGAATAGCTGCTGCCTGCCAGTTTCTGCATCACACGGTTTTACCTTGATGAAGATTCGAACCACCCAGCTCTGTTTAGCTCTTAGTGTGGAAGAACGAAATTCCGCAGTCATGATTACGGTCGTGCTAGCGACACCATCGTGCCTGCGCAGCTGAAGTTCCCCTTAGTAACCGCAAGAATCACTCCGGAGAGGAAATAGCTCCTGGCCCCAGTTCTGCAAACTGTCCGCCTCCCCGACGCTCTGGCTTGGGATAACTGCTGCCAGGTAGGGCTTGAAAAGGAGGAATTGGAATAAGTAAAAACGAAAACCGCGCACTGAATCCTGCCTCGATCAATAGTAGGGCCCTAAGCGCATTAGAAACAGATACTTACGGTGACCCAACGTCTTCTTTACGATAGGAATCTAAACAGTACATAACACCGGGGCTTACGTAGTGCCCGTAGGAGGCAACCATGTGGGCAGCAGCGCTGTTAACTCTTGTGGCTGTTCTAGTTGCCGCGGCGGTAGCAGCAGCTCGTGAGGTGGAAGGCGAGCCTCGTCCGCCCTTCGGTTGCTGTTGAGCAAACCCGAGCAGGTGGTAGTCGGTAGCTGGTAGTTGGTGACGAGGTCAGTCCCAACCGACTACTAACCACTATTAACTACCAAGTAGCAACTTCCAGCTGCCAACTACCTTTTCTGCAAAAATTCAGCGATCGCGGCACCCACCTTGGCCTGCTCGCAGCCAGGGCCCAGATGCCCGCAGTCGTTCTCCAGCACCAGCGTCTGAGCGCCTTTGAGCTTGGCGAAATCGAGCGCCGGGCCGGGTGTGACCATGTGGTCGTGGGCGTCTACGATGATCAGCATGGGCGCCTTGACCGCGGCAGCGGCTTTCTCCATGGAGCCGCCGAAGGGCGCGCTCACATCTAGTCCCATCATGGCCTGGGCCTGGCGGATGCGGTCGTTCGCGTCGAAGGTGTTCTCCGCCGGCTTCTTCAGCGAGGCAAAGAACTTCTCCCGTGTCATCTCCTGGTTGTAGTGCTCAGGTGTCGAAAGCGCGAGCTGGCTGATTTGCTCCACTTCGCCCGGTACCGGCTGCTGCGTGTAATTCCCGCCTTTCCAGAGGGGGTTCTGCTCGATGGCGTCAATCATGGTTTGCCACAGCAGCAGGTCGTACGGGGCAAGACGAGGCGAGCCAACGATGGGGATCGCTTTGTCCATGAAATCAGGATAGGCAACCGCCCACTGAAAAGTCTGCATGC
Source organism: Terriglobales bacterium (assembly GCA_035496015.1). Lineage (GTDB taxonomy): Bacteria > Acidobacteriota > Terriglobia > Terriglobales > Acidobacteriaceae > JAICWP01. The sequence continues at coordinate 2,125 of DATJFA010000113.1, forward strand.
CGCCCATGGAAATGCCCATGACCGCATGAAGGTGAGTGAGGTGCAACACGCGGGTGAGCAACTCGTGCTCGCTCTCCACCATGTCGCGAATGCCGAATTGCGGAAACTTCATTCGCGGCTGCGCCTGGCTGTTGGAGGGCGAGCAGGAGACGCCGTCGCCCAGGGCGTCCACCGCGACCACGAAGTACTTTGTGCTGTCCACCAGTTTCCCCGGACCGATCAACTCCACCAAATCTTTGGTCCGCCCGGTAAACCAGGTGGGAAACAGGACGGCGTTGGACTTGTCGTCGTTAAGTTGGCCGAAGGTGCGATAGCCGAGGCGGCAGTCGCGTATTACTTCGCCATTCTGCAGCTTGAGGTTGCCGAGATTGGCAAGTTGCTGCGTGCCAGCCGCCGGCGGCGCCTGCGCGCTGGCCGCCATCAGCAGAACAAAAAAAACGATGAGCAGTTGCTGTGTTTTCATGAGCTTTGACCGGCCTGCATTGTAATACGGGAATTGACACCAGCAGGCTGGGTCAAGGGGAAAGACCTGCAGTGGCGCGGAACTGTCCACTATTCGGCTTTGTGGCGGGCTGACCCCCGACTACCGACTGCTGGCTCCCGCTTTACTGCAGCGGTGAATCGCTCATCCGGAAGCGGGTGCGGAAGTGCTCGGAGAGCAATTCGATGGCGGGCCGGTTGGCCTGGGGGTCTGACTGGGCCAGGTATTTCATGGCCTGCACCAGCAGGCGCTGGCCTTCTACGTAGCGTGGATCGGCTTTGCGGTCACGCTTACGGGTAACAGGGGTGGGCCGGACGGGAATAGTAAATACTTTAGCCATGATAAGAATCAGTGCCTTAGGAATCTGCCGCTCCTGTCAGCTTGGATGCGCCAGACAATTTTTAGAGTATAGCCCGGGCGTGCTCCGGCTCCAATTTATTTTGTGAGTACGTGGGTTAGCTGCGCCTGATACGGGAAGTGGTTCATTTTGCGACACAAAGCGTGCAGGCCTGCGGCTACCCCTGCGGCGAAACCACAGTCGTTTTGGCAGTGGTTTTCAGTTTGAATACGTCGTCTGGAATCTTGGGGTTGAGCTGGATATTAGAGTATTTGGCCAAGCGGTAGTCCCCTTCCGGCGACAGCAACTTCTGCTGCACGGAGACGCCGCGAGCGGGGTCAATCCAGAGCACAATCTGCGAAAACGTGTTCCGTGTCCGTTGCGACTTGGGCACCAGTTCCAACTTGTCTGCCTTCACGCCTTGCGCGTCTTCACTTCCCAGATAGCGGACGTCGAAGGATTTGAGAAGGGCATGGCCGCCGCCTCCAAAACCAAGCACCATAAAACTTTCGACGTCAGCCTTGTTCTTGCCTGTGTTATAGACGGTTTCCCGGTCCAGGGGAGAGGGCTCGTACATGCGAACCTTGCTGTCGCTGAAGAGCACGTACTTCTTCGTGGGCTCGGTAATCTGAGCGGCCATTTCAATTCCGCCCTTGGCCCGCCGGAAGTAAAGCGTCCCTTTCTGCGTTTCCGTCTCGTCAACCACCTTCTGGTATTGGTCCCAGGTGAAATCCGCCTGCGTGGTCCTGAATTTTTGCGCAGTCTGGTCCATGCGCGTGAGGACGGTATTCAGTTGATCCGGAGAATTGTTGCCGCCTGCCGGGGGCACGGCTTGCGCCAGCGCCAGCCCTGCCAGCAAGGCCGCCACGCACGCTGCACGCTTAAATAGCTGCTTCGCACTCAATGACCATCTCCGCATACTCGTCTGCAACTGGCTACTTGGTACTGAGAACTATTTCTTCACCCAAACCTGATAGACCGGCTGGCCCGCGGCGTCGAGGGTCTTTTCGTAGCGGGAGATGCTGGCCTTGCCCGAAATGGGCGTAATGATGCGCAGCAACTCCGTGCGGGCAGCAGCGTCGCTCTCGCCGCTAAGAGCGGCAACCGGCACCTGATATATGGGACCATCCTGTCCGTCGGGTATTACGACTACAGCGGTTGGATGCGGGCTGTGCTCGATCGGTTTGTCGTTGAAGTTGATGAACAGCGGGGTAACGAAGATAAAGAGCAGAATGAGCGTCACCATGATGTCATAGTGAATGCTGCCCCGCTGGTAATTCCAGAAGATATAGTCGCGGACGGTTCGCCAAATGGAAGACATGGGCACCGCCGGCACCACGGCCGGAGTCGCCTCCAGTTGTTCCAGCTGCTCCAATTCCTGTTCGCGTCCTTTCGCGATGGCCAAATACTCCTGGTGCAACATAACAATTATCGTGCAAGCGACATAGTTCTGTCATGTCGGAAGAAGCACAGGAGTCAGGGCTCAGGAGTCAGGGGTCAGCGCGTGGAAGCGTTTGCCGCCCTACTCAGATCAACTCGCGCTGCGGCTCAAATAGAAATGGACGGCGGGGGTAATGATGAGGCTGAGCACCATGGAAATGGTGATGCCGCCGATTACCGCGATGGCCAGCGGCTGCAGCATCTGTGAGCCCGCGCCCCAGGCCAGAGCCAGAGGCAACATGCCGGCCACGGTGGCCAGCGCCGTCATCAGGATGGGCCGCAGCCGGCGGCGGCCCGCCTGCACTACCGATTCAAGCGCGCCCATTCCGGCTTGGCGAAAGTGCTGGTCTGCGTCCAGCAGCAGAATGCCATTCTTGGCCACAATGCCCACCACCATAATCAGGCCCATGAAGGAGGAAATGTTGAAGGTGGTGCCGGTGATCAAGAGGCCTACAAACACGCCGGAAGTGGAAAGCAGGGCGGAAGCCAGGATGGCCACGGGAGCGGAGAAGCTGCGAAACTCGAAGAGCAGCACGATAAATACCAGGACAATAGCCAGGGCCAGCACCAGGATCAGGTCGGCGAACGACTTCTGCTGCTCCCGGTAAGTGCCGCCGTACTCCACGCGGATGCTGGCGGGCAGGTGGAGGCCGGCTACGGTCTTCATCACCTGCTTCATGCCGCTGCCCAGGTCACGGCCTTCGAGGCGGGCGGTGATAGCCACGTCGCGCTGCAGGTTTTCGCGGCGGATTTCGGTCTGGCCCGGCAGTTCGGTCAGCGTCGCCAGGGAGCCCAGGGTGGCGGTTTTGCCCGTACTGCTCACCAGCAGCGTGTTCTTCATGGCCTCCAGGGAAGCGCGGTCGCCGGCAGGGAAACGCACACGCAGGGTATAGGCGCGGTCATTGACCACCACCGGGGTAGGCGATGGTTCTCCTTCCAGAACAGCAGAGGCGTCGGTAGCCAGTTCTTGTGGTGTGAAGCCGGCCCGCGCCGCCACCGTCGGGTCCACCTGGAACATGACCGCCGGCCCGCTGATGGTATTGTCAATTCCGTTGAGCAGGTCCACCACGCCGGGAATCTTCTGGATGGCGTCCGCCACCTTAGGCGCCCATTGCTGCAGCAGCGCCGCATCCGGCGAGTAGAGCTTGATCTGGATGGGTTCGGGCGCGCTGGTCAGGTCGCCAATCATGTCCTGCAACTGCTGGATGAATTCCACGTCCAGGGCGGGCTCCTGCTGCGCAATCTCTGAGCGTGCCTGGGCAATGATCTCTTCAATATCGCGGCCGCGTTTTTTCTTCAGCTTCACGGAGATGTCGCCGGTATTGGCTTCCGTAACCGCCGCCAGCCCCAACTGCAGGCCGGTGCGCCGTGAGGTGCTTTGCACTTCCGGAATGGCGCGCAGCATCTGCTCCACGTGGGTAATGACGCGGTTCGTTTCCTGCAGGGAACTGCCCGCCGGCATGATGTAGTCGAGCACGAAGCCGCCTTCATCCATTTCCGGCAGCAAGTCGGAGCCCAGCCCCTTGTAGCAGGCGTAAGAGGCCACGATCAGCAGCAGGCTTAGGCCCGTCAGCCACAGGGGGCGGTCCAGCGCACGGCGGAGCCAGCGCTCATAAAAGGTGACGATGCGGCCGAAGGTGCCGCGCATGGTCGCTTCTTCGGCTGCCAGAAGCCGCTCCGCACTGAAGGCATCGCTTTCGCCGTTGGCGGCTTCGCCTTCCCCGTGCCCGCGGATGAAGTACTGGCTCAAATTAGGGGTCCAGGTCAGAGCCAAGGCCAGCGACGTGAGTAGCGACACTGCCACAGTCACGGCCAGGGCCCGGAAAAAGGTGCCGGTCACGCCGGTGATGGAGATCAAAGGCAGGAACACCACAATCGGGGTGATGGTGGAACCTACCAGCGGCTTGGAAATTTCCTGCAGCGCGCTGCGGATGGCGGCCAGCCGGCTCTGGCCCGCATCGCGGTGAAGAACAATGTTTTCCACCACCACAATGGCGTCGTCAATCACCAGCCCCACGGCCGCCGCCAGGCCGCCCAGGGTCATCAGGTTGAAGCTCTGACCCAGGATTTTCAGAACTATGAACGTCACCATCAGGGTGACGGGAATCACCAGACCGGCCACGATCGAGGTGCCCCAGTCACGCAGGAAGACCACGAGGATGATGGAGGCCAGGATGAGGCCCAGCAGAATGGCATCGCGCACGCTCTTGATGGAGGCGTCCACGATTTCCGACTGGTCGTAGAAGGGCTGGATGTCAATGCCCTTGGGCAGTTCGCGGCGAATCTGCTCGATTTCGCCGTGCACCTCGTCAGCCACGCGCACGGTATTGCTATCAGGCTGGCGGTTGATGTTGAGCAGCACCGCCGGCTGGCCGTTCGCGGTCACAATGGTGTACAGAGGACGGACGCTGGGCTCAACTTGGGCAACATCGCCGATACGAACCGGCACGCCCCCGGGCGTGTTCTTGACCACGATTTGCGCGATCTGGGCGGGGTCGCGCACTTGGCCGTTCACCAGCCCCAGATAAAGCTGATGGTTCTGTTCCAGCAAACCGGGCGAATCAATCAGGTTGGTCTGCTGCACAGCATTCAGCAGGTCGTTGACCGTGACCTGCGCCGCGAGCAGTTTGGAGGGATCAGGGATGATGTGGAACTCGGGTTCCTGCCCACCCTGCACCACCACCGTGGAAACGCCATCCAGGCGGTTGAGCCGCGGCTTCAGGTTGTAGGTGGCCATTTCCCACAGTTGCGTTTGCGGCACCGTGCGGGAGGTGAGGCTGTAACCCATGATGGGGAAGCTGGCGAAGGTGAGCCGGTCAACGCGGATCTCGGCGGCAGGCGGCAGCTGCGCGCGCACGCGCGCCATGGCCGAATTCACCCGCTCCAGGGTCTGGAACATGTCAACGTTCCAGTTGAAGAACAGATCCACTTCCGCCGAGCCGCGGCTGGTTATGGACTGCACGCGCTGCAGGCCGAGCACGCTGTTGACCGCCTCTTCCACTGGCCGGGTAATGGTCACCATCATCTGGTCAATGGGCATCACCCCGTTGTCAATGCCGATCACGATGCGGGGAAAATTGGTCTCCGGGAAAATGGCGATGGGTATGGTGAACGCTTCGTAGACGCCCACCAGGGCCAGGGTGAGGATGAGAAAGATGATGGGCTTGGAAAAATAAGCGAACCAGTAGCGCGAGCTTCCCGGCTCGCGCTGCTTCTGCCCTGGTTCGATGTAAGAGTGCAGGCTCATGCGGTTCGTGAGTACCCAGTACCTAGTACCCAGTACCCGTTGCTAGTGTCCAGGCGTGAAAACAACCAGGGCTGCGGACGAGGGCACCCGCACCACAGAAAACGGGATCACGTGACTAGGTACTGAGAACTGGGTACTCACTCCTTACTCTCCTTTACCGGCTGCGAAGGCGGCGCCTGCAACTGCACCCGCGTGTTGTCGGGTAATCCATAAGCACCGGCGGTTACCACCCGCTCGCCCGCCTTCAGCCCGGAAACGATCTGTATCTGGTTCTCCTGGCGCACGCCTGTTTTCACATCGCGCTGGTGGGCGCGGCTGTCATCGCCTATCACCATCACCGAAGTGGTTCCGTCAGGCTCCGTCAGCACCGCGGCGGCAGGCACGGTCAGCGCATCCGGGATGGTTTGCGCCAGCATGGAAAGGCTTACACTTGTCCCCGGCTTCAGTTCCTGGTGAGGATTGCGGGCGTCTACCCACACCTCCACCGTGGTGCTGTTGGGGTCGAGCGCCGGGCTGACCACGCTAACTTTCCCCGGAATCGGGTCCTCCAGGCCGGGAGCGCTCACAGTGGCTGTGTCTCCCACCTTGAGCAGCGCCGCCTCCGCCTGCGGGATATGAGCTTTGGCGATGACGTGCGACAGATCCATCACGGTAAGCAGCGGCGTGCCCGCCGTCGCCATCTCCCCGGGATAGAGCGGCCGGTCAGTGACCACGCCGGAAATGGGGCTGCGAATCTCGGAATAGCTCAGTTGCGCCGCTGCCCCCTGATATTTGCCCTTGGCGGCAGCCAACTGGCCCTGCGCCGACCTGAGTTCCTGGGCCTTAGAGGTCTTCAGCAGCGAGTTCAAATGCTGCTGCGCGATTTCGTAGTTGTTGCGCGCCTGGGTGAGGGTAACCGCCTCCGCATCCAGTTCCTTGCGCGGCAGCGCGCCCTGCTTATACAGATCTTGCCGGGCGGCATAGACCTTCTGCTCGGCTTCCAGGTTTTGCTTGGCTGCCTGGGCGTCCAGTTCCGCTTTTCTTACTTCTTCCGGAACACTGGCAACGGTGGTGGTCTCGTAGGCCGCCTGCGCCTGCTCGAATTCTCCTTTGCTCTGCTCCGCTGCCGCGCTCAGGTCCTTGTTCTCCAGCACAGCCAGAAGCTGTCCCTGGCGCACGTGGCTGCCGCGATTGATATAGAACTTCTTCACCGGAGCGCTGATTTTTGGCACCAACGCCGCCTGGTGCAGGGGGGAAACAATTGCCTCGGTCGTAACCGTGCGTTGCAGCCTGGTGCGCTGCACCAGCGCTGATTCCACACTTACCACCGGTTCTTTCTCCTTCTCTTTTCCGGAACAGCCGAAGGAGAGCAGGGCCAGCAGCGCGGCCAGTCCCGCGGCCACGGCGCGCCTGGTTTGTTTTCTCGGTTGTTGGTTTCTGGCTGTCATTCAAAATTTGCCTGTCAAAGTCTGCAGCGTGGCCAGTCCGGTGCGATACCGCAACTGCCCGGCATCGTAAGCGTTACGCGCCGCACTAAACGTATTTTGCGCGTCCACGATCTCCAACGCTGTGGCCTCCCCAGCCTGGTACCGCAAAGTAGTTAGACGCAGGCTCTCAGCGGCAAGGTCGGCGGCCTGGTGCAGCCCCTGCACTTCGGCGCGCGATACAGCCGCTTCATTGTAGAAGGAATAGAGGCTGCTGAGCGCCTGCCGCTGTGCCTGCGACAGTTCCACCTTGGCCTGTTGCCGCTTGTATTCCGCCTGGCGCAGCTTGCTGAGCGTGGCCCCCCAATTCCAGACGGGCACATTCAATGATGCGGTAATGAAGTACCCAGGGTTGGGCAAAGGGCCGAGTTCCTTGGCGGCCGCTACCGTGCTGCGCAAGGCCAGCGCGTTGGCTTCAATGCCGTACACGCCATCAAAAGTGAGGGTGGGGAAAAAACCGGCGCGGGCGATGTTAAGGTCCGATTGCGCCGCCTTCACGGCTTCTACCGCCGCGCGCACGTCCTGGTTTTCATGCGCCGCCATGGTTTCCACCTCGCCAAAGGGAGGCAGAACGGGGGCCTGATCCATGTCGTCCACCAGGTTGAAATTCAGGTCCAGGTTGGGGGAGAGCACCACCGCCAAATCAAGCCGCGCCTTGCTCATGGCCAGGGCCGCTTCCTGGAACGCCTGGTTCTGCTGCTGGAACTGCAGCTGCGCCTTGATCACGTCGCTGCGCGCTACTTCGCCTCCGCGCTCCAGATCCTGGCTGATTTTCAGAAAATGCTGGGCCTGGTCAAACGCCTGCTGCGCGGTGGCGTACTCGCGCTGGGCCACGATCAGGCCGTAGTAGAGGCCGGTGACCGTGACAGTCAGCCCGCGGCGGGCGATTTCCGCCTTGGCCTGAGCGATTGCGGCTGCTGCTGCTGCCCGCTTATAGGGGGAGAGGGTGAAGAATCCGGCAGGAAGTTCCTGATGAACTACGCCCCACACACGATAGACGTGCACGCCGTCATTGGTGACGAAGCGGCCGCTGGCAATTTTTCCGTTGCCCTGGGTGCCCAAATATTGCTGGCTGTAATTGAGCGAGGGCAGCATCGCCTCCCGCGCCTGTGCCCGATCTTCATTGGCCACTTTGGCATCGGTGACTGCGGAAAGATACTGGCCATAATTTTTGGTCGCCCGCGCCAAGGCATCCTGAAAAGTGATGGTGACGGGAGGACCGGTTTGGCCCGGCAACCCCGGCTCCGCCAGTTGCACACCCACACCCGCGACTCCGGAAGCAGGAGGCTGCTGCAATTGGGGGTTATCTCCCGCCGTGGTCTGCGTCTCCGCCTGCGCCGACAAGACCTGCGGCTTCACGGTCCCTGCCATGCGGAACACATCCTGCAGAGACGTTCTTGGAGGCAGCAGGACAGGAGTGCTGCCCGTTTGGACCACTGAGGGCGCTGGTGGCGCAGGTTTTGCCGGCGACGGTTGCTGGCCCCAAGCCCAGCTCAGGGCCGCAGTACAGATCAGAACCAGCTCTGCCGCTCGATGCACGTCCCCTCCGAGAACCGCTACTGTAGCGGGGAACATATTAAGGCAAGCTTAACCGCCCTCTCCAGATACGCCGCCGGGCGGCTGCGTTTGTGGAATGAGGAAGTTAAGAGGCGCGGGAAAGCTGGGTGGCGGAAGGGAGCGAGATGGTGAAGCAGGTGCCGGTGGAAGTGCTTTCCACCGCGATGGTGCCGCCGTGCTTCTCCACGATCTGCCGCGAAACCCAGAGCCCCAGCCCGGTGCCCAGTTCCGCCTTGGTGGTGAAGAAGGGCTCGAAAATTCGGGCAAGATTTTCCGCAGGAATCCCAGGGCCATTATCGAAGACGCGGAGTTGCACGCCGCCATCGGAATCGGTTGTCGCCACGCGGATGGTCCCGCCGCCAGGAAGCACATCCACCGCATTGGCCACCAGGTTGGCGATCACCTGCCGCAGTTCGCCCCTGGAACCGAGAACAGGTTGGGAAGCTGCAGCATCTGCATGTACACGGATGTTCTTGGCCCGCAGCTTGGCTTCGTACAGGGCAACCACCTCGCGCACCAGTTCGCCCAGGTCCACAGGCGTCGGAGCACCGCTCTCGCGATAAAAGCCGAGAGTCATTTTCGTAATGTGCGCGATGCGGGAAAGCTCTTCCTCCACCATGTGCAAGTAGCGGCGGACTTCTCCTTCCGGGGCGGAGCGCGCCAGGTAAACCAGGTTGGTGACCGCTTCAAGCGGATTGTTAATCTCGTGAGCGATGGTAGCGGCCAAACGACCGGCGGTGGCCAGGCGCTCGGTCTTGACCAGCGCCGCCTCGGTGCGGGCGCGCTCTTGCAGTTGCTGCTGCACCTGGTGAAAGAGGCGGCTGTTATCAATGGCGGCAGCGGCGCGGGCGGCCAGGGCCTCGGCAAGTTCCAGATCGTCCGCCGAAAGGGCACGCCCGGATTCCGCAGTTACAAGCACCAGTGCGCCCAGCACGCGGTCGCGCGACGCCATGGGCACCACCAGCACCGACTTCATGTTGAGTTCGCGGATCAAACGCAGACGCTCCGGCTCGCGCACTCGTTCGCGGATCATTTGTTCGGAAATTTCGGGGAAAAACTGCGGCTCGCCGGTTTCGATGACCGCGGCAATGGCGCTGCCGCTGCCGAGAGAAGGCGGGTACCTGGTGTGAAACGCGGTTGCCAACGCGATTTTGGCGGGGTCGCGATGGGCCACCGCAGTGCGTTCCACCGCGCCTTGCTGGTTGGTGACGTAGACGGCGCACCAGTCGGCAATCTCCGGCACCGCAAGCTCAGCCACGCGCTGCAGGGTGATGCTGAAGTCAAGGGAGGCTCCCAGGGCGGCGCTGGCCTGGGCCAGAAAGGCAGCGCGGCGGCGCTGCGCTTCCGCCTGCTCGCGCAGCCGGATTTGCTCTTCATACAATTCCGCCGCGCTGATGCCGGCGGCGGCCAGGTTGGCCAGCAGTTCGGCCACTTGCAACTCCGCCGGCTGCAACTGCCGCGGACGACGAAAATAAAACGTGATGGTGCCGGCGTTGCGGCCCTGGATGCGCAGGGGCAGCGCCAGCAGCGACTGAATGCCTTCCGCTTCGTATTCGCGCCGCCGCTGCTCCAGCAGAGGGAGGCTATGCACGTCGGCGGCAACAATGGGCTTATCGGGCAGTTCGGGCGTGCCCGCGGCAGGAAACGAGGATCTCTCCAGGTACGCCGGCGACAGGCCGCGTGAAGCCAGCACCCGCCAGGTTTTCGCGCCTTCATCGAGACGCCAGACAGCATAGGCATCGGCCTCGATCAGCCCTCGGGAAAGCGCCAGGATTCGATTCAGAACCGTCTGCAGGTCAGGCTGGGCGAGGAGAGTGGCGGAAGCTTGCAGCAGCAGATGCAGAGATTCCGAACTTGCCGCTGCCGGCGAAGACACGCCGGGGTCATGTAGTGACGAACCTCCGCTCGCGTCGGGTTCTGGTTTGGGCTGTGATGCAGTCACGGCGCGCAACAACTTAGAAAAGCGTAAGGGTACACGAATCCAATGTGAAGATGCTGCACCGGTTCAAGGGAGTTGTACGTCAGTTTCAAAGGGGCACAGAAATATTCGCCACCAGAATCCGCCACTTTGGATGGTGACTGCCGTTTGTGCAGCTTGCAACGAGCGCCTGCGATTGAGTCCTGACGCGAGGTTTTCTCATCTTGTAAACTAAATGGTTATGGCAGAGGCGAAGTTCGAGGTAGAGAGCGCGCCCGAGCAGGCGGAGTACGCCGTGGCGCAGAAGGGCGAGCGGGAGTGGGCTTTTGAGACCTTTCGGCGCTGGGGATACCTGCAGGCCGATCTCGACCCGCTGGGCTTGTTCCGCCCGCACCCGCATCCGGAACTGGAACTGAGCGGACCAGCGGCACAGGAAGCGAGGGGTTATTACTGCGGCAGTATCGGCGCTGAATTCGCGCACATTTCTGACCCGGAGCGGCGGCGCTGGATTGAGCAGCGCATGGAATCGCCGGCGCCCGCGCTGGACCAGCAGCACATTCTGGAGCGGCTGATTCGCGCCGACCTGTTTGAGCAGGTAATGCAGTCGCGCTACCTGGGCAGCAAGCGCTTCTCGCTGGAAGGCATTACGGTATTAATCCCCCTACTGGACGAACTGCTGGAGGGAGCTGCCGAGCACGGAGCCGAGCAGGCGGTGCTGGGCATGAGCCATCGCGGGCGGCTGAATGTGATTACGCACATTGTGGGGCGGGCGCCGGCGGAAATATTTGCCAACTTTGAGGATGTGGACCCGCGCAGTGTGCTGGGCGGCGGCGACGTGAAGTACCACATGGGCGCCACCGGCGTGTACACCACCGAGCATGGGCGCAGCATTAGCATCCACCTGGTTTCCAATCCCAGCCATCTGGAGGCGGTTGATCCGGTGGCACTGGGCCGGGTGCGGGCCAAACAGATTCGCGCGGGAAAGGTCGGCGCGGCGCGATTCTTAGCAATCGTCATGCACGGGGATGCCGCCTTCGCCGGCCAGGGCATCTGGGCGGAGACGCTAAACTTCGCTGGGGTGAAGGGCTATTCCATAAGCGGCGCCATCCATATCATCGTCAACAATCTCATCGGCTTTACTACGACGCCGCCGGAACTGCATACGGCGCGATTCTCCGCCGACCTGGCGCGGCGGCAGGACATTCCCATTTTCCACGTCAATGGCGAAGATCCGGATGCAGTGGTTCGCGTGGCGCGCATGGCACTCGAGTACCGGTACCAGTTTGGCAGCGATGTGATTGTTGACGTCATCGGCTACCGGCGCCACGGACACAGCGAAATAGACGATCCCACCATCACCCAGCCGCTGCTCTACCGGGCGATCGAGGAGCATCCGCCGTTGTGGCAGATTTACGCCGAGGACATCGGCTCTGATCCCAAGACACAGGCGGAGCAGGTGCGCGCTGAATACGACCAGGGGCAGAAAGAGGCCAAGGGGCTGACTAAAAAGCCCAGTCTGCGGCGTCTGCCCGACTACTGGGCCAACTTCAAAGGTGGGCGCTACAAGCCCGAGTACGAGGTGGATACCGGCGTAGCGGCGGAGGAGATTGCTGCGCTGACGGAGAAGCTCACAACCTACCCGGCGGATTTTCAAGTCCATCCCAAGATCAAGCGGTTGCTGCAACAGCGTGCCGAGATGGGCGCGGGCAAGCGCGTTGTGGATTACGGGATGGCCGAGGCCCTGGCATTTGCCTCGCTGCTGAAGCAGGGCACGCCGGTGCGTATGAGCGGACAGGACACGCAACGCGGCACCTTCAATCAGCGTCATGCGGTGCTGGTGGACGTGGAGAATGAGAGCCGCTACATCCCGCTCTGCCATGTAAGCCCGGAGCAGGCACGTTTTGAAATCTATAACTCGACGCTTTCGGAAGCAGGGCCGCTCGGCTTTGAGTACGGCTACAGCCGTGATTACCCGGAAACGCTGGTGCTGTGGGAAGCGCAGTTCGGCGACTTTGCCAATGGCGCACAGATAGTGATTGACCAGTTCATCAGTTCCGGCGAAGACAAATGGGGGCTGCTTTCCGGGCTGGTAATGCTGCTGCCTCACGGCCACGAGGGCCAGGGGCCGGAGCATTCCAGCGCCCGCATTGAGCGCTACCTGCAGCTGGCGGCGCGCGACAATTTTCAGATTTGCCAGCCCTCTACGGCGGCGCAGTACTTCCACCTGCTGCGGCGGCAGGCGCTGCGCAGGTGGCGAAAGCCGCTGGTGGTGTTTACGCCCAAGAGCATGCTGCGGCATCCCGACGCTTCCTCGCCGGTGACGGAGCTATCGCGCCCGCGCTTTTTACCGGTGCTGCCCGATACGGAAGTGCAGAGTGCGGAGCGCCTGATTTTGTGCACGGGCAAGATTGGGCACGAGCTGCGGGTTGAGCGCAAGCGCCGTAAGGACAGCGCTGCGGCCATCATTTTTCTGGAACAGCTCTATCCCTTCCCTGAGGCAGAGCTGGCGGCGGAACTGGAACGCCACAAATCGGCGCAGGACATTCTGTGGGTGCAGGAAGAGCCCGCCAACATGGGCGCGCTAGGGTACGTCATGCCCCGCCTGCAGCGGCTGGCGGGCAGCTCGCGCCACGTGCTCTCGGTGAAGCGCTCCGGCAGCGCCAGCCCGGCCACCGGCTCCGGCAAAGCGCACGAAATGGAGCAGAAAACGCTGCTCACGCTGGCGTTCACTACCGGGAAGTAGAAAACCAGTTGCCAGTTGTCAGTGGCCAGTCGCCGGTTTTCATTTGCGGGTCTTAGGATTCCAAGCGAGAGGCTGTCTTCAAGGAAAGGGGTAGTGTGTACTAGGTGCTGGCTACTGGGAACTAGTTACTGGCTACTGCCTCCGCATCCAGCACTTCCCGCACTTTGCAGGCCAGCGCGTCCAGGCTGAAGGGCTTTTGCAGGAAGGCGGTGCCGGGATCGAGCACACCATGGTGCACGATGGCATCTTCGGTGTAGCCGGAGAGATAGAGCACGCGCATACCAGGGCGGCTCCCGGCCATGCGTTGGGCCAGTTCCCGCCCGCTCATGCCGGGCATGACAACGTCAGTGATCATCAGGTCTATATGGCAGTTGACGGGCGCGGCCAGTGCCAGCGCTTCGTGCCCATTGCCCGCCATCAGCACGTTGTAGCCTTGCGCTTTCAGCGCCTCGGCAATGAGCTCGCGCACCGATTCTTCATCCTCCACCAGCAGGATGCTCTCTGAGCCCCGCACACTGAGGCGTGTCTGCCGTTCGGGCACGCCCTGGGCCGCGGCTTCATCCACGCGCGGCAGATAAACCTTGAAGGTGGTGCCCCGCCCCAACTCGCTGTAGGCGAAAACATAGCCTCCGCTCTGTTTCACGATGCCGTAAACGGTGGAGAGGCCCAGCCCCGTGCCTTTGCCTTTTTCCTTGGTGGTAAAGAAGGGCTCAAAAATCCGTAACTGGGTTTCCGCATCCATGCCGCATCCGGTGTCGCTGACTGCGAGCATCACGTAGCGGCCCGGCTTCACACTGGCATGAGCGCGCTGGTAATTGTCGTCCAATTCGGCATTGCGGGTTTCGATAATCAGCTTGCCCCCGCTGGGCATGGCGTCGCGCGCGTTGACTGCCAGGTTCATGATGACCTGCTCCACCTGCCCGGGATCGGCTTTGGTGTGACCCAGTTTGGGATCGCGCGTGACCACAACCTCAATATCCTCTCCAATCAACGGCCGCAACAGCTTGCTGATATCGGCCACCACGGCATTCAAATCAATAACCTTGAGTTCCAGTACCTGCTTCCGCCCAAAGGCCAGCAACTGCCTGGTCAGAGTGGCAGCGCGCTGAGTTGCCTCCTGGATGGCCTCTGCCTTCTGGCGCCGCGGATCGGCTATTCCCAGTTGGTTGAGCAACACGTA
>DATJFA010000114.1:0-3483 GCA_035496015.1 Terriglobales bacterium
AGAAAGTACCGAGTTTGCTGATGGTCTTTAAGTGGGCGCCTATGTCGGTGATCTCGGGAATTGAGAAAGCGGCATTGTCTACTTGCAGGCCCGGCGCGCTCTGCTGGATATAAATCAGGTGATCTTCATCGCGATTTACCAGCGGACGCAGCAGCACACCCCGCACAACGTTGAAGATGGCCGCGTTCGCGCCAATGCCAAGCGCCAGGGTAAGGGCCACCGTGACCCACAGCGCCGGGGTCCGCCTCAGCGAACGCAGGGCAACCCTCAAATCGGCCAACAGCGCAGCTGCATTCCCGACCAGTAATCCGGCTGTGTTGCCTTCTAGCTCGTCGAAGGTGTGGAAGGTCATTTGTCCCCTCCGATAGTTTTGCCAGCGGCCCTCGGCCGACGGACTCGGCCATCTGGAAGACTCGTCAGCCGGCTTGATGGGTACAAGGTGTCGTCGAAAGAGCCGGCTAAGCACCTGGCACATCGGGCGATGTACATACGACAATCACCTAGGCAAGCTGCCTGCCACTGGCAACCTTTGCTAAGCCGCTGGAAATTAAAGCAATAGGACTGGATGTGGCGTTCTCTGGCTGGCCGCAATGTCCGATTGCGGAACTGCCCTGGTCGAAAGCGAACACTCGCCAAAAGGAGTTGCTGTCGTTCGGAAACCGAGTTCACTTCTGCCGCTTTGCGGCAGCCTCGACGTTCAGCAGCATCTGATCGAGTGCTACCCGATCAAAGAGCCGGCCGTTAGCGATAACGGCGCTGATTTTCTGGGTGTTGCGGATGTCTGCGAGCGGGTTTGCGCTCAGCAACACCAGATCGGCGATCTTTTCCGGTTCGACTGAACCAAAGCTGCTTTCCATCCCAAGAAATCGCGCCGGGTTGCTGGTGACCGTCTGGAGCGATTCCATGGGTGTGAAACCAGACTCGACAAAATTGGCTAGCTCATCGTGCAAGCTGAAGCCCGGCATAATGTACACGCCCGGGGCGGTGTCCGTTCCTGCCATAAACGGCACCCCGCCACGGTGTAGCGCGCCGACTATTTGCAGGTTGCGCGCGAAGTACTCCCGGCGCAGTGGCAGCGGATCGCGAAGAAGGTCGGGCATCATCTCATCGGTGAAGCGGCGCCAGGTTACATCGCGCCAGTAGGCAGGAACGTATTTATCAAGCGGCTGGTGCTTCAGGTCGCGCTGGTCGAGAAATGTTCCGCCACGCTGCCAGGCCAGCGTGGGTACCTGCCATGTCTGGTTCTGGGCGAGGAGCTTGATGAGCGAGCCGCATAGTTTCTCGTCCTGTGTAGCCAGCAACAGCTTCAGGCTGCCTTCGCCCTTGATGAATTTATCCTCTTCGGTAGAACAGCCTTCAAAGATGCCCATCAGATGCTCAATGCTTTTCTGTCCCGCGGCGACAACGTCCCTGATGCGAACTTTGTCCGGCACATGGCCGACAATGGGCAGGCCCTGTTTGTGGGCTTCCGCCGCAGCGGCAAGATAGGCATCGTGCGAAATAACCGACTGGACCTTGATGAAGTCCACGCCCTGCGCTTTGAGCGAGTCTACGGCAGCAACCGCGCTGGCCGGAGTAGTAACCGGAATGGAGCTGGGAAAGCGCAGTTTTCCGTTGGGCAAATACCCATCGAGCATGGGGCCGGAGATGACCAAGCGCGGGCCGATGATTTTGTTGTCCGCGATCTGTTTACGCCACGCCAGGAGAACAGGAACGTCTCCGCCCATATCGCGCACACCCGTGACACCGTTGGCGATAAAGAGCGGCAGAATGATGTCACGTCCACCCGGGAACCAATCGCCAAAGGCGGAGTGAACATGCATATCCCAAAGGCCCGGAATCAAATATTGACCGCTGGCATCGATGACCCGCGCGTTTTTCGGCGGCTGGAGTGTTTCCGAGCCCGCCACCGAGGTGATGCGCCCGTTGGTGATCACCACGGTCTGATTTGCCTGAACCGATGACGTACCCGGATTGATGACAGTAACGTGGGTAATGACAATTGGGACTGGTGCCAACCAGTTTTGCGCAATACTTAGTGACGAGAGAAGCAGAGCGGACCCAATTGAGAGCCAGAACACAGCAAGGACGCGCATGGTCCGAGAGTACTACGAAATTTCTCGGAGCAGATCGGTTTTAAAGGGCTGCTACACAGCCACGGTGACGGATGTTTCCGTGCGGGTGACAGGGCGATAGAGGGTGTCGCGCTCGACGGGAACGCGGCCGGCCTCGCGAATCAGGCGCTCCAGTTCCTGCCGCCGCATGCCCTGGGGCGTGGTGGCGCCGGCATCGTGGTAAATCTTCTCTTCGATCACCGTGCCATCCAGGTCGTCGGCGCCGAAGCGCAGGGAAATCTGGGCGATGCGCGGGGTCAGCATCTGCCAGTAGGCCTTGATGTGGGCAAAATTGTCGAGCACCAGGCGGCTCACAGCGATCTGGCGCAAATCGAGCATGCCGGTGGTGGTGGGCAGGTGCTCCAGCGGCGTGTTTGCCGGATGGAACGCCAGCGGGATGAAAGTCTGAAAGCCGCCGGTTTCATCCTGCAGCGCGCGCAACTTCAGCAGGTGGTCCACCCGGTCTTCATCGGCCTCAATGTGGCCGTAGAGCATGGTGGCGTTGGAGCGCAGCCCAATCTGGTGAGCGGTGCGCGCCGTCTCCAGCCACTGGTCGCCGTCAATCTTGTGATCGCAGATGATGTGCCGGATGCGGTCGGCGAAGATTTCCGCTCCGCCGCCGGGCAGCGAATCCACGCCCGCGGCCTTGAGTTGCTCTAGGGTTTCGCGGATGGAGAGTCTGGCCCGTTTCGCCAGGTACGCCACCTCCACCATAGTGAAAGCTTTCAAGTGCACGGTGGGAAAGCGCTCTTTGAGCCCGCGGATCAGGTCGAGAAAGTACTGGAACGGCAGGTCGGGATGGAGACCGCCCACGATGTGAAATTCCGTGACCGCCTCGCTGTAGCCGGAAGCGGCCGTCTGCCAGGCTTCTTCCAGTGCCATGGTGTAGGCGCCGGGAACGTCCTTCTTTCGTCCGAAGGCGCAGAGCCGGCAGGCCGCCACGCACACATTGGTGGGATTGATGTGGCGGTTGACGTTGAAATAGGTGTTGTCGCCGTGCAGGCGCTCGCGCACGTGATTGGCTAGCCAGCCTACAGCCAGAATGTCGGGCGAAGCATACAGAGTAAGTGCGTCGGCGGGGCTGAGCCGCTCACGTGCCAGCACTTTCTCTGCAATGGGCTGCAAGCGCGCGTCGTCGGTCTGGAACGGATGCGTCTGGGCCACGCATTGATGATATCGCAGGCAGCCGCACTTCGTCACAGACTCGTGTGATTCCCCCTGCTCTGCCTATAAAATCGTTGCTGCTGGTGGAAACGATATGACTGAAACTGCTGAAGAGTATAAAAGCCGGTTCGCGGCTTATGTCGAAGGTAAGGACCCCATCGCCATGCAGCGCGAGGCGCCGGAGACCGTCGCCGGCTTGATTGCT
>DATJFA010000115.1:0-11111 GCA_035496015.1 Terriglobales bacterium
TGATTACATTGGTTGCCGCATGACCGTGCGTTTATTGCAGGATTATGTAACTCGGCACGCGGAACGCACGCCCGAAGCCCTCGCCGTGGCCATGGAGGAAGACCGCATAACCTATGGCGAGCTGGAATGCAGGACCAACCGCCTGGCCCGGGCGCTGCGTGAAATCGGTTGCCGGCCTGGTGACAGGGTTTGCCTCTTCATACCTAAATCGGTGACAGCGGTTGTCGCCATGCTTGCCGTCTTAAAAGCGGACTGCGCTTATGTGCCGCTGGACAGTAACAGCCCAAGCGCGCGCTTGCTGAAAATTATCGAATCCTGTGGCACTCCCTGGCTGCTGACCGCCGCCAGCGGGGCCGTTCTCGCCGACCTCACGTCACAAGCTGACTCCCTCCGCATGGGATGGCTGGGCGGAACTCCGGCTCCCCCCTTCCTGCAACCGGCGTTTTGTGAAGCCGACCTGGCAGGCTTAAGCACTGAGCACCTTCCAGGCAGCCATACGGACCCACAACGTGCGGCTCACATCTTGTTTACCTCCGGTTCAACCGGGCAGCCCAAAGGGGTGGTCATTACCCACGCTAACGTGCACGCGTTCCTCGCTTGGGCGGTGGCTTATTTTCAAATGGACGCTTCTGACCACAACTCCTGCCATTCGCCGCTTCATTTTGATCTTTCAACCTTCGATGTTTACGGTACCTTCGCCACCGGAGCGCAGTTGCACCTGGTGCCGCCTGCCGCCAACCTGCTGCCCAACAAACTGGCTGAGTTTATCCGCCGGGCGGAGTTGACCCAGTGGTTCTCGGTGCCTTCCGCATTGACGTATATGGCGAAGTTCGATGCGTTGAAGGCAGAGGATTTTCCATCTCTGAAGCGGCTGCTCTGGTGCGGCGAAGTATTTCCCACCCCGGCTCTCATTTACTGGATGGAACGCTTGCCTCACGTCCGCTTCACCAACCTGTATGGGCCAACCGAGGCGACGATTGCCAGCAGTTATTACACTGTGCCCCGGCCCCCGCAGGATCCCCGCGCGCGTATTCCTATCGGACGTGCCTGTGGCAGTGAAGAGTTGCTGGTGCTGGACGAGCATCTCCAGCCGGTTCCCGCCGGCCAGATTGCAGACTTGTACATTGCGGGGCAGGGGTTGAGCCCGGGTTACTGGCAGGATCCGCGGAAGACGGCTGCCGCCTTCCTCCAGATGGACGGAACTCCTGCCAAACGTGTGTATCGCACCGGAGATTTGGCGTTCCTGGGCGAAGATGGGTTGGTTTACTTTGTGGGGCGCAGCGATACGCAAATCAAAAGCCGCGGCCATCGCATTGAATTGGGGGAAATCGAGGCTGCGCTCAGCACTTTGGACTGCCTCAGCGAAAGCGCGGTGGTGGCTATCCCGACCGAAGGCTTCGAAGGAACTAGTATCTGCTGCGCTTTTGCCGCGGTGAATGACGCCACCCCTTCCAAAATACGCGAGGCTCTCCGGCGGTTGCTCCCGCCTTATATGCTGCCCTCCTTGTGGCTGCAGTGTGAAGCGCTTCCTAAGAATAAGAACGGCAAGGTTGACCGAGCGCTATTGGTGGAACGTTTCAAAAGCCTTAATCGCAATGGTGACGTGCCTACGCACGAGGCAGCACACACAGGTAAATCTCTGTAAATACTTGGCGGCGCCCCGCCGACACAACGAGCAGCAACTCTTTCCGAAGCGCAGCTACACTTGGCCAACGTTCCCCGAAAGTCCTTACCCTGGCGCCATTCTTTCTTGTTGACGCATACACGCACATGGTGCAGACTGCTCGCTCTCGTCTCCTCGCGCTCCGCTCTACCTGAAAGGTTAAGCTCCCTACTCTGAGACGAGCGGCCTGAACCCGGGCCCAGTCAAAGGCAAGCTAAAGTTAATAAGGGACACCTCCGTTGCGGCGCAATTGTCATTTTTGGAGGGCCCACCCACGATTTCACTCAAACGAACTCGCACTCGGCGCGGATTTCAACCGCGACTTTAAGGAGGAGTTATGCAACGCCATGAGGCGCGCGCGATACTGGCGATTGTCGCCATAGCGATTGTAAGTCTGAGTTCTGCAGCGCTTGCCGAGGACAACCCTGAGCACAGCCACCACCGCACATTTCCCATTACCTTGGTGTGGTCAGTCAGTTTTCCAGCAGGGACTTACTTTGGAACCTTTAACAGCTCTCCAGGGCCGTTCAGCCAAATCCACCTGGACCACGGTATTCAGTTGACTCGGCTGGCCTTTGATATACAAGAGTTGCCGAATGAGAACGGCAGCCCTTGCGACTCTGCCGAAGCAGATGTATTGAACCCAAACACCGGCGAATTCTGGGGAATAGCATTCTCGGATTTGGTTCCCGTGATTGCCGGTCCTAACAATCAAAATGGTTTCTTTGCCACCCAAGACCTGCGCAGCCAGAACATAATAATTCCGGTTGGGGCCGACCTGTGGGTCCTGTTGGCGCCGGGTCAACCCGGTTGCACTCTGACTGTGCCGGGCAACCTCACGGTTCAGTATGAGGGCTTGGACCGGCGTAAACACGACGATGAATAATCCTGTGTTAGTTGCATGTTCCGGGTGTGCGTCAACTGATGCCTAGGGACGCTGCGGCGGGTCGCTGAATGTTGCGCAAGGCTAGCCGGGTGGCGCGGCCCTCTCCCATCCGCATCTAATGATCATGCACATTCGGGTAGTGGCGGCGTCGCTGGCAGCCGCTGGTTTAATCCTGATTCTGACCGGCTGCTTCAGTTGTTCGGTGAAGCAGAATCCCCAACAACTGAAGGAAAAGACTGCGGAAACTACGGCCGCGCTTAAAAGCGACGCCAAGGCAGTTGCGTCGGGAGTGCGGGAAGGCTGGAGCCGCGACAAGCCTCTGGACGTCAACCATGCCACCAAAGCGCAACTGGAGAGCTTGCCGGGCATTAGCGCGGCGGCGGCCGACCGCATCATCGCCAATCGTCCCTATGCCAAGCGGGACGATTTGCTGAGCCGGGGAATCCTGACTCGGCGCGAATACGAAAGAATCTCGGAGCAGCTGACGGCGAAGAAGTAGCCGCTGCCGGTTCGTGTCAGAAAATTACCTCGTCTGGCTCTGCTGGACTCGAGGCGGGGTTGGCGATGGTGGCGATGTTCTCGGTCTCAGCGGCAAGCGGCTCTCTACCTGCTTCAGGCGTCTGATGCCGCTGAAGTATCCGATCACCGCCAGGGCGAGCGCGCCGCCGATGATGGTTCCAGTGATTCCGGCCGCCAGCCTATGCTTTGCGGCGATGCGAAGGTAGTGAACCGATACATTCAACGCCACTAATGTGAAGGCGGCAGCGAAAATCCCAATTCCCAATACCTTCAGAAGTTTCCATGCGTCCTTCTGGTAGCGCACGGTCATCACGTTCGCCAGCAACAAGGGAGCCAGCAGAAACGCCAGGCTCATGTGCAGGATGAGCCGCGGGGAGAGCTCGTCCGAATATCCTCTAATCCGCGAGAGCATGAAGTAACAGAAGACCACAAACAGCGCGATAAAGGCGTGTCCGGCGATGCGATGAGCTCTCGCCCATAACCTGCGGCTCCGCGGCGAGTCGCCGCGCCCGGTCAACATGATCCAGACGTTAAAGCCGGCCAGAAACACAAACAATGCGGCCAACGGTACGGTAATGGCGCTGGGCACGGGTTATCTCCTGTGGGTTTGGCTACGTCCCGCAGGTTGAACCGGCCATTTACGAGATTTATTCCACTGAGATTGATTCGATTCCGCGGCAATCGTCATACCGGCGGACAAAGGTTTGATTTTTGCCGGATTCTATAATCCGGGCATGACTTCTTCACGGCCGCAACTCTCCGCACCCGAACACTTCGAAACCGAACGGCTGCGAGCGTATCGCTTGCGGCCAGAGCATTTTGCCTTGCTGCTGGCCCTGCATCAGGACCCCGTTACCATGGCAAGCCTGGGCGGCGTGCGCTCTGAGGAGCAGACCCGCGATTATATGCAGCGCTTTCTGGAT
The DNA here is from genome assembly GCA_035496015.1 of Terriglobales bacterium. Taxonomy (GTDB): domain Bacteria; phylum Acidobacteriota; class Terriglobia; order Terriglobales; family Acidobacteriaceae; genus JAICWP01. Next base: position 3,992 of record DATJFA010000115.1, read on the forward strand.
CACTGGGAGCAAAACGGATTTGGCATGTGGCTGCTCTACGATCGCGAACAGCGCTTTGTGGGGCGGACAGCACTGCGGCGAATGGAACTGGACGGGCAAATGGAAGTCGAGGTGGGCTGCGCGCTCCTGGCGCCTTTCTGGAACAAGGGTCTGGCCAGCGAGATTGTGCGGGCGCTGGTTGAACTGGCATTTGTCCGGCTCGGCTTATCGAATGTGGTTGGCTTCGCGCTGCCCTCAAATGCCGCCTCCATTCGCATTCTGCAGAAGCTCGGGTTCCGTTATGAAAAAGACATCGTCCATGCCGGCCGCCGGCACGTGCTTTATCGGCTGACCGGGAAGGAGTTAGCAACCCAACAGCAAGCTGGGACTCGCAATTCACGCTAGCTTGACTATCACGCGTCATTGTGGCTTTCGTCTCCGGTTTGCTGCTAACATCGCCTTACCACGATGGCAGTCACCGCACGCAAATTGAAGAGGAGCGCGGGCCAGGCGGTTTCGCGTAACGGCCATCGGGGCGAGTTGCGCCAGCTGGTGATCATCAGCGGCATGAGCGGCTCGGGCAAGAAGACGGTCATCAATACCTTTGAGGACCTGGGCTTCTATTGCGTGGACAACCTGCCGGTGGACCTCATCCCGCGCTTTGCCGAACTGGCGCGGCATTCCGTAGACATTGAACGCACCGCCATCGTGGTGGACGTGCGCGAGGGAGAAGGGCTGGAGAAGCTGCCGGTCATCCTGAAATCGGTGCGGCAGGTGCTGCCCACCACCATCATCTTTCTCGAAGCTGATGATGCGGTGCTGCTGCGCCGCTACAGCGAAACTCGGCGGCCCCACCCCCTGGGTACGGACGAGCCGGTCAAGGCGGCGCTGCAGGCCGAGCGCCGGCGCCTGCAGCCCATCCGGCGCATTGCTGACCTGGTGCTCGATACCTCCAAGTTCAACGTGCACGAGCTGCGGGCGCACATTATGCAGCGCTTCCAGCCCGATTCCACGGGCAAAAACATCCTGGTTTCCTGCGTCAGCTTTGGCTACAAGCAGGGCGTGCCCGAGGACGCCGACCTGGTGTTTGACGTGCGCTTCCTGCCCAACCCGCATTTTGTGCCCGAATTCCGCCCCTATAGCGGGCGCCATCCCAAGGTGGCCAAATACATCCGTTCTTTTCCCCAGACGCAGGAATTCATCAAGCGGATTTCTGACTTGCTTATCTATCTGCTACCCCACTACGTGCGGGAAGGAAAAAGCTACCTGACCATCGCCTTCGGCTGCACCGGCGGCCAGCACCGCTCAGTGATGATCGCTGAGGACGTCGCCAAGCGCCTGCGCAAGGCCGGCTACCGGCTCAAAGTGGTGCATCGGGATATGCCCAAGTAGCAATCAGCAACCCCAGTTCTGTGGCACCGGCGTCCCGCCGGCTGTCGCGAGGCGTCTCGCCCTTCGGTTACTGAGATTGTCAGGCCACCTCGCAGTTAAGGCAGGTTGTACCCCGAACGCCATCTCCGGGCTGAAATGCGGCGTTGACAATGGTCCTCATGACCTTTAGTATCTGCAGTTTAGCGCCACCTTTAGCCTGAAGGTTCCGGGAATGGTCTCCCGGCGGAGCGATTTGTGATCAAACTCGACATCATCAACGAAGTGGTTAATAAGACGGGCATCACCAAAACCAAGGCAGAACTGGCGGTGGAGACCGTCTTCGAGAGCATGAAGAAATCGCTGGCCAAAGGCGATCGCATTGAGCTGCGGGGGTTTGGCGTGTTCAATGTGCGCCCGCGCAAGACCGGCATCGGGCGCAACCCGCGCACCGGCGCCGAGGTGAGCATTCCTCCTGGCAAGGCCGTGCGCTTCAAGCCGGGCAAGGAATTGCAGTCAATCGACTGAAAAGAAGCAATCAGCATTTAGCCCGCTTGGAAAAGCATCGGCACGAACCGGGGCTGGCCAAATGCTAAGTGCTAAGTGCTAAGTGCTTCTCCAAACCGGCACGCGCCGCCCTTGATACAATCTCCTAAGCCCTGATGTCGGAACCACTTTCCCCAACTCCCTCTACCTACGAACTTCCCGCTCCGGTGGAAGTTTTCGTAGTGCCGCGGCCCCGGCGCCGCTATTGGCTGCACGCCCTGCTGTTGCTGGCCACGGTGTTCACCACTTTGGTAGTTGGGGCGCGCATGGAGTACAACTTCCTGCAAAATCAGCCCCTTTTGGCCGCGGGAAACGAGTACCTGCCTTTCTTTCAGTTGGGGTGGGTTTTGCAGAATCCAGCGCGGCTGCTGCTGGGCATTCCTTTTGCCGGGGCGCTGCTTATCATCCTGCTGGCCCACGAGATGGGCCACTACTACTACTGCATGAAATACGGGGTTTACGCCACCCTGCCATTTTTTATCCCCGCCCCGACGTTGATCGGCACCATGGGGGCGTTCATTCTGATCCGTTCCCCCATCCGGACGCGCTCCGACCTGTTTGATATCGGCATTGCTGGGCCAATTGCTGGCTTTGTGCTTTCGGTGGCAGCACTTTTCTGTGCCATTTTCCTCTCCCGGCCGATGACGCCGGGCATACCCGCGTCCGACATTCTGCTGGGTTACCCGCTCATTTTCCACTTTGCCCACTGGCTGGGACCCCATTCAGGGGTCCCCCTGGAGCACATGCATCTGCACCCGGTAGCCATTGCCGCCTGGGTGGGCATGTTTGCCACCGCTCTCAACCTCTTGCCGGGTGGGCAGTTAGACGGTGGTCACATCGTGTTTTCTATGTGGCCAAAGGCGCATCGCTGGGTTTCCGCGCTAAGCCTGGTAGGCCTGATTCTCCTCGGCTACTTCGGGCAGTGGCCGGGCTGGTGGGTGTGGGCGGTCCTGCTCTTCCTCAGCGGTTTGCGCCATCCCCGGGTAAGTCCCTGGCCAGGGTTGGACCGCAAACGCAAGCTGCTGGCACTGTTTGCTTTAGCCATGCTCGTCCTGACGATCGTGCCCGCACCGTTCCGCGTGGCCGGCGTAGCGTGGAAGGGACACTAGGGATAATTGACGATTGAAGATTTGATGATTGACGATTTTCAGTTGCCAGTTGCCAGTTGCCAGTTGCCAGTTGCCAGTGGGCAGTTGACTGCGCTGCGCAATCAGCATTCAATCCACCCGAGTTCACCGCTAACTGAGAACTGAGAACTGAGAACTGAGAACTGAGAACTGGGAACTGGTTCTACATCAGCCACACCGCATCCACGTCCACAATCAGATTGCTACGCGGGATCTTCTGCTCGCTGGCGTAGGCCAGCATGGCGCGCAGCAGGGCGTTAAGCTTTTCTCGGCTTGTTGATTTAAGCAGGAAGTGATAGCGGTAATCGCGTTTGAGGCGTGTTATGGGCGCGGCGGCCGGGCCGAGCACGCGAATTCCCAGGTGCGATGTCTTCTCGAACCAGCGCCCAAGCAGGCCGGAGAATTTCAGCACGTCATCCAGCTTCTCCCCACGCACCAGCACATTGGCCACGGCATTGAAGGGCGGGTAGTGCATCCAGCTGCGGTAGCGCAGTTCCTTATCGTAGAAACCCCGGAAATCATGAGCGGCAGCGAACTGCACGGCATAATGCTCGGGGAAGCAGGTCTGCAGCACAACCTTGCCCGGGCTCTCGCCGCGGCCGGCGCGCCCGGCAACCTGGGTCAGCAGCTGAAAGGTGCGTTCCGCGGCGCGGAAATCAGGCAAGCCGAGGGCGATGTCGGCGCCCACCACGCCCACCAGGGTGACGCCGTGCACGTCGTGGCCTTTGGCGATCATCTGCGTGCCCACCAGGATGTCGAGCTCGCCGGCGCTTAGCTGGTTGAGCATGCGCTCGAAGTCATGGCGCCCGTGAACCGTATCGCGGTCCAGACGGCCAATGCGCGCCTGGGGAAACATGCCGTGCAGCAATTCTTCCAGCTTCTCTGAGCCGGTGCCCACGAAATACACGTATTCGCTGCCGCACTCCTCGCAGACCTTGGGAACGGCCTGCAGGTAGCCGCAGTAGTGGCACTGCAGGCGGTGTTCGCGCTTGTGGTGAGTGAGCGCGATGGCGCAGTTGGCGCACTGGGCAGTGTGGCCGCAGGCTCGGCAGAGCACTACCGGGGCGTAGCCGCGGCGATTGAGCAGCACCATGACCTGTTCGCGGCGCGCCAGGCGCTCGCCGATTTCCGCCACCAGCCGGCGTGAGATCACCTGCTCGTGCCCGGTTTCGCGGAACTCATGTTTCATATCCAGAATTTCAACTTCGGGCAGCGGCCGCTGCTCCACACGGTCGGGCAGCTCGAGCAGCGTGTACTTGTTTTTCTGCGCGTTGAAATAAGACTCCAGCGAAGGCGTGGCCGAGCCCAGAACGACCGTGGCCCCGCTCATGCGCGCCCGCATGACGGCCACGTCGCGGGCGTGGTAACGCGGCGTTTCTTCCTGCTTGTAGGAGCCGTCCTGCTCTTCGTCCACAATGATGAACGCCAGGTCCGAAACCGGGGCGAATACGGCGGAGCGGGTGCCCACCACCATGCGCGCATCGCCGCGGCGGATGCGGTGCCATTGCTCGGCGCGCTCACGGTCCGTGAGCCCGGAATGGAGAATGGCCACTTGTTGGCCGAAAATCTGGTGCAGGTCGGCGGCGACCGCCGGCGTCAGTCCGATTTCCGGTACCAGCAGGATGGCGGAGCGCCCCGCCTGCAGCACGGCGTGCATGGCGGTGAGGTAGACCGCGGTCTTGCCCGAACCGGTTACACCGTGCAGGAGGAAGCCGGAGTAGTGGCCGGAAGCAACCGCCGCGCGGATCTGTTCCAGCGCGGTTTGTTGCGCAGGCGTGAATTGGAATTGAAATGGCGAGGGCCGGGGCTTGGTGGTGGAGACCGCGAAATCAGCAGGCTCCTCGATGATTGCAACCAGGCCGCGTTTGACCAAGGTTTGCAGCGTGGTGTGCGGGACGGGAAGTTCGCGCAGGTTATCAACACGCATGCGGCCGCCAGAGGCATGTAGAGCCTCGAGTATTTTTTGTTGATTGGCGTTGAGTTTAGGTTTTGGTGCCGCCCCTGCGGGGCTCGGGCCCTCTTTTTGCGGGTCTACCCAGGGCTGACGCCCTGGGCTAAAAGCTGTTTCGCCCTGCGGGCTGGGGCAGTGCAGATTCCCAGTTTCATCTCCCGTCCCGAGGGTGTCCGCGGAGGCGTGCGGCGAGGCCCCGTCTCTACCTGTAATCCTGAGCGAGCCTTCGGCCGGCGGCGGCGAGGCACTGTCTCCAATTGCCATCCTGAGCGAGCTTTCGGCCGGCGGCGGCGAGGCACTCTCTCCACCTGTCATCCTGAGCGAACTTTCCGCCGAACGCAGTGAGGCAGAAAGCGAATCGAAGGACCTTGCGGTTGATTGCAGTACTGCTACCTTCAACGTCCTCCGCGCTTCGCCGGCGGACGACAAGTCTTCGCGGGTGATCCACTTCTTGCGCACCAGCGCGGCAAGGATTCCGTTGTCGGCGTGAGTGGCGGATTTCAGCGCCGGCTCGCGAACGCTCTCCCTATCTGCCAGGTAATCGAGCACGCGGAATTCGAGCATCTGGGCCAGCGGTTCCTTGCGCGAGCGAGCGGAGGAGCCGGACATGCCGGCCTGGTGCAGCGCCAATTGGCCTGCGTCAGTGACGCGGTAAGCGCGGGCACGGCGAAACTCCGCCGCCAGTGGCAGCATGGTGCGGAACACTTCGCCCAGGGGCGCCAGGTAGTATTCGGCAATCCACCTGGCCAGACGCATCAGGCTCTCATCGAGCACCGGCGCGGTATCCAGCACCTGCAGAAGAGGTTTGGTTTTAACGGCAGGCTCGCGGTCGTGCAGCGCCACCACCACGCCGGAGAGTCGCTGTTCGCGGAATGGAACCAGCACGCGCCCGCCAATCACCGGTTGCGCGCCATTTCCCAGCAGGCCATTCCCACCGGGGACACGATAGGTGAATGTGGTGTCCAGGGGAACGGGCAGCGCGATGTCGCAGAATTGAGGCACGGGGGAAGGCTTCTAGGGTAGCAGCAATTAGCAATTAGCACTTGGCATTTAGCCAGCCACGGTTCGTGCAGATCATCGGCAATACCCTTCAGAGGCTAATTGCCAATTGCTAAGTGCTTGCTTTTGGCTTCAGCCCCAGAAACTTCATCACCATCTGCAGGTCTTTCCAGGTTTCTTTCTTCTGCCGCGGGTCGCGCAGCAGGAAGGCGGGATGGTAGGTGACGGCCAGTTTGACGATGAGGCCGTTGGGATCGGGGCGGCCCTGGCTGTTAACGTTGACGCGAAAGTCGTACCAGCGGCCGCGCAATTCAGCCATGGGCGAGTTGATGGCCAGCAGGTTCTTGGCCGCGGTTGCGCCCAGGGCCACGATGACCTTGGGGCGGATGGCGGCGATCTGCCGCATGAGGAAAGGAATGCAGGTTTCGCACTCGTCGCGTTCCGGTGTGCGGTTCCCCGGCGGCCGGCACTTGACCACGTTGGCAATGTAGACGTCCTCGCGGCGCAGGCCCATGGCGGCGATCATATTGTTCAGCAATTGCCCGGCGCGGCCCACAAAGGGCAGGCCCTGCTCGTCCTCATCGGCCCCCGGGCCTTCACCAACGAACATCAGCTCGGCATGAATGTTGCCGGTGCCGAAGACGATGTTTTTGCGCCCCTTCGCCAAGCGGCAGCGGGTGCAGTCGCCAATGTCTTCGCTGATAGCGCGCAGTTCGGCCTGGACATCGCCCGGCGCTTTGGCTGCGTCCATCACGGCAACGCCCACCGGTTCCTCGGCTGAAATTTCGGCGCTAACTAGCGGCGGCATTCTTGCTTCTCGTTTTCTGGCCATCTCTTCGCTGGTTTCCTCGGCGGCTAAAGAAGAACTGCCCTCGCGACGGTAGAAGTCGTAAATTCCCATTTCGCGGTAGTACTGCAGGCGGGCAGTTAGTTGTTCGCGCAGTTTGGGATCGCGGGGAAGCGCCATCGCTATTTGCCGGGCGCGTGCGCCGGCTGGTGGCGGTGCTGACGCAGGCGGACCAGTTGGTCGAGCACGCGCTGCGCTACTTCCCACTTGCTGGTTTCGGGCACCTCGACGACCTCATCGTGGGTAATGATGGTCACCGCGTTGCGCTCAGAGTCGAAGCCGATGCCGGGCCGCGAAACGTCA
>DATJFA010000116.1:0-3508 GCA_035496015.1 Terriglobales bacterium
CGGCGTGATTTTATTTCTGCCCGGCACCACGCAGCTTGGACAACAAAATCCGCAGCCGGTAGCGCGGACCTCCGTTTTTGAGGTCCGCGGTTCTTCTCTCGCCATCGGATTCACCCTGTACCATGGTACCTCCGAATCGCGGCTCAGCCGTCCGCGTTTCTCTCGAATCGATATTGCCCCATCAGGGTACATTTTCGCAATAATACAATGTAGGATATTGCATACACTTGGATTATTCCATATCAAGCCACACCAAAAGCCGCAGACTTCAAAAGCGGAAGTCTGCGCTACTCGCTGTGAGCGCCGCTCCGATGGATTGGGGCGCCACTTGAGAGATCGCATACATTCCATAAAGCGGAACGTATGCGCCACCGTGCATTTACCCGAAGAACCCACGTCACCCAATTCGTGACGTTGCTACCCTCGATCTTTTGCTATTCCATTTCCACGGGCTTTGGGTGGCGCATTTCCTGGTAAGCGGAGAACAATCCCCAGGCGTAGAGTGCGGCGAGGGCCACCAGGCAGGCCGTAGCCAGGTGGACGTAGCGGTCCACCAACTGCGGCACCGACCAGCCGTAAAACTGGGTCAGCAGGCTGGGGTCGGAGAGGTTCACTCCTTCGAGTTCGCCGAAGGGAATATCTTCCCACGGCCCTGACCAAATCTTGTAAACGTCCATAAACGCCAGCGCGCCGTAGGCCAGCAATCCCCAGCGCAAGCCCCAGCTTTTGTAGAGCGCGCTGGTGCGCGGAGCGTAGAACAGCGCCATCAGGATGGCGGCCAGCACCAGCGCACCGCCATCGCCGCCAAAGGTTCTCAGAGCTCCCTGAGTAAACGCGGGCCGGCTCAGGATCACCAGTTGCAGCAGCAGCACGGCGCCGGTGGCGCTGAGCCATCCCCAGCGCTTCGCCTTCCACGCCAGAAATCCCCCATAGCCCAGGCCGCCCATCAGCACCAGAATCAGCAGCCACGATTGGTTTTCGCTCATTTGCGTGACCCAAAGCATGGGAATTGCCCAGCGGCCCGTCAGCCAGGAAGTGATGGCGTGCCCGCTCTCGTGCAGCACCATGGTGAGCATGCGCACGGCCATGCGCCATCCCGTGCCCACCAGCAGGCGCGCCACAATCAATGCCGCCGGAAGCGCCACCGCGCGCGCTTTGAACTCCCTCGCCGCATCGCTCCGAGCCTTGGCCATTGCCGCCTCGGTATCAGCCCGAGCCCGCGCGGCGGCTTCCAGCATGGCTTGGTCACTTTGTGCGGGAAAAGCCGCAGACTTCGAGAGCGGCATCGTCCGCCCCATCGGACCGGCGGGCGCCGCCTCCGCCCCGATAGATTGAGGCGCTGCGGAATCGGCAGCAGCAGTCCGCTCCGCCTCCAGCGCCGCCTGGTAACGCGCGAAGACGATTCCGCACTTCAGGCACTCGGTGGTCTGCAGTTCATGATCGAATTGGCACTTGGGGCAGCGCATTGTGAAATGTTGATGATGGCGAGTGAAAAGACGCGGACCACAAAGGGACGGTCGGCGCTAATTACCGACAGCCGCGCGGGGGTCCAGAGCCTGGAGGGAAGCCTGCTCGACGCCGGCCGGGTGAGCGTGGAGCGCGGCCAGTTCATCCAGAAGCTGTGTTTTCCGCTTCTCGAAGTCAAGCCGGTCATTGCCCGCCACGGCCTGGGCGGGCGGAAGGTCAAGCGCGAGAAAATTGCGAAAGCTCCCGTTCTGTTTGATCCGGAAGTCAAGGTGCGGACCGGTCGCCAGGCCCGTCGCGCCGGTCAAGGCGATAATTTGCCCCTGCTGGACGTGCTGGCCCGGCCGCACCAGAGTGCGGGACAGGTGCATGTAATAGGTTTCGTAGCCGTGGGCGTGGCGCAGCAGCACCAGCTTGCCGTCTTCACCTTTCCAGCCCGCATAGACCACGGTTCCGTCTGCAACGGCCTGCACACTGCTGCCCACCGGCGCTCCGTAATCAGTGCCCAAATGGGGCCGAGTGCGCTCCAGGATGGGATGGAATCGAGGATAGCTGAAGCCGGAGGTGATTCTTGCCGCAAACCTCAGGGGTGAGCGCAGGAATGCTTTCTGCATGGACTTGCCGCTGGGAGCGTAGTAGGCCGGCCGCCCCGAGGGATCATGAAACAGCACAGCCTGGTAGAGATGGTCTCCGTTCTTGTATTCCGCAGCCAGAATCCGGCCGTAGCCGGCCTGCTGTCCATTCAGCCTCTTTCTTTCGAAGAGAATTTCAAATGTGTCGCCCGAGCGGGGATCCGTATTGAAGTCGATGTCCCACCCGAAAATGTCGGCGATGCCTACCGCCAGTTCATCTCCTTCGCCCTGCGTCTCCACCGCCTGAAAGAGCGAATTACTCACAGTTCCGGTGATTCCGGCCACCCGGACAATGTAAGGAATCTGCCGGATTCGGGCGTCAAAATGCTGCTTTTGCCGGGTAATCCACAGCACTTGATCCTGATCAATCTGATATCGAACTTGCTTTAGCTGGCCGCTGATGGAGCTGACCAGCGTCAGTTTGTTGCCGGCGCGGACCCTTGCCAGGTCGTACACCGCGCGGCTTTCCTGAATCAGTTCCTGCACCGTTGCCGCTGCAATGCCCTGCCCTTCCATAAATTGGCTGAATGTGGTGCGAGGAGGAATCTTCTGGTCCGTAGAGGTGAGCCGGCGCGCCGCGAGGTTCGGAACATCCTGCCGGGCGAGTTGATTTTCCTGAGCCAGCAGCGCCTCTGATGCTCGACGCTGTTGAACGGCCCCTGCCAGCCACGCTCCTTCGCAGCCGATCACCAGCAAGGATGCCACCAGCAGTCCCGTCCTCAGTTTTGTTATCCCCGGCAATTTCACCTCCTCAGCAGCTTGGACTCACTACGCGAACCTTCGCGCGAACTTATCACATGTTGAAGAAATAGCAAGATTAAATCTCCCCCGGATTGTGTTGGTAACTCCCGGCGATGCCCTGAGCCGGGCTAGCCGTCGCCCGCGCTGCTTGCTTCAAAGGCCGCATACATCCCATAATACGGAACGAATACGCCTTCCTGAGGAGGAAATGAAACCATGCCTGCTTATATGATCGTGAACTTGGAAGTGAAGGATCCCGTCGCTTTTGACCAGTACAAATCCCGCACCGGGCCGCTGATCGTCAAGCACGGCGGGGAATTCCTGGTGCGAGGCGGCAAGCTCACCGTCCTTGAGGGCGACTGGAAGCCCGGCCGCGTCGTCATCGTCCGTTTCCCGGACGCAGCCGCGGCCCAGGCTTTCTACGACGATCCGGAATACAAACCTTTAATTGCCTTGAGGCAGCGCGCCGCCAAAACCGATTTGGTTGTGGTTGAAGGAGCGTGAACTTGGCGCTACTACATCTATTCCCTCCCCTTCCATCCGCTGCAGGTTAGATATATCGTGGTGGCCTGGTCGGAGTGGATAATCAATATCTGAGGCTGGCGCACAACCTCGGGTCTGCGGTCGTGGGCTCTTTTTGAGCATAATGCACACAGACCTTGTAAGGTGTG
>DATJFA010000117.1:0-2129 GCA_035496015.1 Terriglobales bacterium
CTGCCACGATGCGCTCACCCAGAACAGCCACGGCTTCCGCCCGCGGCTGCTGCTTATCCACCGTGTACACCTTGGCGTTGGTGATGATCAGGTCCGCTGCCGGCCGGCTCTGGTCCTGGTCTTGCGCCCACATGGCGCCCGCGGCGACCAGCAACAGGGCGAAAACAAGCGTCTCAACTTGAAGAAGGTTACCGCGTTCTGTGCGCATCGAGATGACGAGCGAGCAAGAACTTCGCGCTGCAGCAGCCATCAACCGACCACTGACAGCCCACCTGTGCTACTAGTTCTATCTTTGTCCCCACTTCAGCTTGGTGCGCAGCACATCGAAGAACGTCTTCTTCATGCGCAGGAGCTGCACCTGGTGCTTGGATTTCCGGCAGGTCACCCGATCGCCATCATTTAACGGCATTCCCACCTGTCCATCCACGCTGAGGAAAGCATGCTCCTCCGCCGCCTTCACCACGATGGAAATCTCCACTGAGTCGCGCACCACCAGCGGCCGGTGGGTGAGCGCGTGCGGCGACACCGGCGTGATCACAAAACCTTCTACCGACGGCATCAGGATGGGCCCTCCCGCGGCCAGAGAATAGGCGGTCGATCCCGTTGGCGTAGCCACAATCAGCCCGTCAGCTTTGTAATTGGAGACAAAATCCTGGTTGATGTACAAGTCGAAATCGGCCAATCGCGCAATTGAACTCTTATTCACCACCACGTCATTCAGGGCGTGATACTGGGCCACGCATTTGCCGTCGCGCAGCAAATGACAGGACAGCATCGAGCGCGGTTCCGTGCCGCATTTTTTCTGGTCCACCGCTTCCAGTGTGGCGTATAGATCAGCGAGCGGCACCTCGGTCAGGAAGCCCAGTGAGCCCAGGTTCACTCCCAGCACCGGTATGCCTGCCTTGGCCACAGCGCGGGCGGCGGCGAGCAGCGTTCCATCTCCGCCCAGCACCACTACAAACTTGGGTTCGCGAGCGGCCACCGCCACCCGTTCCACCACCTCCGGCACGGAGGCGTAGGCGGCGGTCTCGTGATCCACCACTACCTGGTAGCCGTGCTCGCCCAGCCAGCGCAGCAGTTCCGGCACGATTTGTGCCAGCTCCGGTTTGGCAGGCTTGGAAAAGATGGCGGCCGATTTCATGCGCAGCACGTCTCCAAATCAGAATCGCTGATTGTACAGCCTGGGCACGAAATCGGTCAGGCGGAGGCCCTAGAACACACCCAACAACAGGAACTCCCGGTTCCCTTCCGCGCCCAAAATGGGCGACCCGATCACGTCCGTATGGCGGCAGCCCAGTTCCAGCAGTTTCGCCCGCACTTTCTCCACCGCGTCATCCTGTGCCGCGCGGTCGCGCACAATCCCGCCTTTGCCCACCCTTTCCCTGCCAACCTCAAATTGGGGCTTTACCAGCACGATGATCTTCTTGCCCGCGCGCCCCGCACCAGGAAAGGCGGAGCCTACCACCGGCGGCAGCACCAGGGTGGCCGAGATGAACGACACATCCATGACGACGAGGTCCACCGCTTCTGCAATGTCCTCAACCTTCAGATAGCGAGCGTTCGTCTTTTCCAGCAGGCGCACCCGCGCATCCTGGCGCAGGCGCAGGTCAATCTGTCCATAGCCCGTATCGACGGCAATCACCCGCGCCGCCCCGTGCTGCAGCAGGCAATCGGTGAATCCGCCGGTGGAGGCCCCCACATCCAGGCAGACTTTCCCGCAAACATCAATGCTCCAGTTCTGCAACGCCGCTTCCAGCTTCAGACCGCCCCGGCTGACATACTTCAGGTCTGTTCCTAGAAGCCGAATTTCCGCATCCGACTCCACCCCCGCCCCGGCTTTTTGAACCTTTTGGCCATTGACCAGCACACGCCCAGCCAGCACCAGCGCCTGGGCTCGTTCCCGCGACGGCGTCAGCTTCCGCTCGACCAGCAGCTTGTCAATCCGCACCTTCATCCTGCCGCCTGTGATTATCTTTTTCCTGTTGCGCACTTTAACAGGTGCAAGTCGTAGAAGTTACGTGAGTTGTTGGGTTTACCGGGATATCGGCCTAGTTTTCCACATAATTTTCCACAACCATGTTGAAAATCGCCGGGTGATTGCGGCCCCTGGATTGCCCAGTTGCATTTCT
>DATJFA010000118.1:0-4930 GCA_035496015.1 Terriglobales bacterium
ACCATGGTGCAAACCAATCCCGATGGCAGCGTCAGCACCCGCAAAGAAGTGCTGGACGGGATTGGCAAGGGCGACCCCACGCTCAAGGCGGTGGACCTGGCGGACATGAAAACCCAGAGCTATGGCGATGCCGCCGTCATCCTGGGGCGCTACACAGAAGAGCGCGAGACCAAGGGCAAGCACGTGATGACTGCCGGCCGCTTTACCGATACCTACGTGAAGCGGGGCGGGAAATGGAAGTGCGTGGCCTCGCACGATTCCGTAGCGGGGAAAGATTGAGGTTCTACGCGTCTGCCGGCCTGGTTAGTGCGTCGAGCGCGTCCTGGATGTTATCGAACATGAGGAACAGGCGTTCCACTCCGGTGATGTGGAACAGGCGCTCCACCCGGGGCTGCACGCCGCTGAGCACCAACTGGCGCCCGGCCTTGTTGCAGGAGACGCAGGCGGTGACCAGGGAACCCAAGCCTGCCGAATCCATGTAGGGCACGTCGGTGAGGTCGAGGAAAAGGCAGTTGGCAGTCTCCACCCGCAGAGCGTTCTGCAGCGGGGGAAGGGTTTCGAAAGTCAGCGGTCCGCTCAGGCGAAATACACGCTGCGTGTCCAGGGACCCGTGGAATTTTTCCACCACCAAAGAGTCATCCATAAAGCTGGCTCAACCCGTCGAGAAGCCTACCACACGCTGGCATTGGGAGCGAGTCCCGCCCGGCGAAAAATGCGCGGGCAATCAGGTGAAAAGATTGACCGATTGGCGATGACGATTGACGGATGGTCGGACCACCATATCGCCTAAAGCGCCGAAGCACCCCCACCCCCACCTGCGGACGCGAATCCTTGCTTTCAGCCAGTTAGGCTGAGGGGGGCCGTCCAAAGCTCTCATCCTAAATAATTTGCCCGCAAAATCTTTAGAACCAAGAATTTGCCCGCCTTAGCCCGTTCGCGGCCCCGCCGCTTCCTAATGTTCTATTTCCATCATAGCGAATTGAAGTCGTATTCCGGGCATCGCAAAGGGTTCAGGCGGCTGCGGCCGCCAGGGGCTGCCGCTCCTTCGCTCCCATGATGATCAGCCACAGCATGATCGCCAGTTCGCCGACCATGACGGGAAAAGCGTAGTTCGAGACTGTATCCAGATACTGCGGCCACATTATGCCGGTAACGCTTTGCACCAGATAGGCGAAGCAGTTCAGCACCAGCCAGACACCGAGGAAGCGGGGCAGGAAGCCCGACTTGTAGACCAGCAGGCCGAAGGGGAAGAGCCACAGCCCCCAGAAGACTTCGTTTACCACCACCCCATGGCTGTGCAGGCGGAGAAAGAGCATGGCCAGGGCCTCGCGCTGGGGCTTGTCGAAGACGGAAAGGAAATCGGCGCCGCGCACCAACAACAGCGTGGCCGCGTCGTTCAGCGTGTTGAGGAAGTAGATGGGGGTCACCATCAGGCTGCCCAGAATGACCATCACCGCAGCCAGGCCCTGGTCCACTCCCTTGAACAGGCGGTAAAGAGCCAGGGTGACAAAGATGCACATGACCCCGGTGAACAGGTCGGTGAGGATGCCCAGGCGGAAGAGCGTCTGGTGGGCAGCGATGTTGTTGGCGGTGGCGGCCGCGTTGCCGCTGACAATCAGCTTGCTAGGAATGTAGATGAGGCGCAGCGGTGCGATGACAAGCGTGAGGTAGAGGAGCCCGGCGACTCTGGCATTGCGGCTGAGCGTGGTCATGTGAGCGCTCCTTGAGGCCGGATTGTAAAGGAATACGGGGGAGGGGGAGGAAAAGTTCCGGGGATGGAAGATTGCAGATTGACGATTGACGATTGGGAATCCCTGTGGGGTTTCGCCTCCCCCATCTGCTGCCAGTTATCCCACCAACCCGCCCACTGTCATCCTGAGAAAGTGCAAACCGAGCGACGCGAGGTGAGTAGAACGAAGGACCTATGTACTCCGTGGTCCTCCGAAGGCGATAAATACATAGGTCCCTCGCTCGGATGCGCGTCTGTAGCACGCATCCTCGACTCAGGATGACCATTCGTTATTTGCGAGCCCCGCCTCCAGGCCATATATTACTATATACGTTCTGATTCCAGAACCACAGCGAGGTGAAACACGTCATGCTTATTGAATTGGACGAATGGGAAGCTAATTACCTGCTCGACTATCTCGACGAAGAGGCCGATTACACGATGGACAGAGAACCTAAAGTAGCAGGCCTCCGCGATAAGGTTCAAACGGCGTTCGATAGGTCAGGTTTCAAACGAATTGACCTAATAGGCAATTAGCGCCACCGCAAACTGGGCTATATACTCAGCCGGTCAATCCGATCGCAGCTATTTCAATGTACGGTAATTCCCTTGTCCAAGAAATTGGACGAAGCCTAGATCCCGCAGAATCTGGAACTGCTGCCGTATTTTGTCGTGAATGTGCTGATTTTGGGGATGAAGTACCTGGAATTCTGGCACGTGGGCATAAACATCTGCCAATGAAAACTCTTGTTTCCCGATGCTTCGGACTACCTTCAAGGTGTCCAAGGTCCAGCCTCGCTCTGGTAGGGCGACATTCGCGAGAGAACTGACCGACCGAAATCTCGCTCGAACTTCCCGGGGAGAAGCGTCAACACCATTCTCAACCCAAGGAATTCGAACATCGGGCGGAATATTGCATAGGAGAATGTTGCAACCTATCCAGCCAGCTCGTCTGGCGCTCACACTGAGGGCGGGCCGCTTTTCGATACATGAAGATGTGAACGCAAAATGTGGAATGAGAGTCAGATTCTTTACTTCCCACCGGCCTGGGTCGTAGTGCAAGAGAAGCAAATTGGGTGCGGCGCCCTTCTTGACAGCCCGCATCATCGCTGCGAACGCACCATCAACAATTCGCGTAGCAGAGCGCAACTGAGAGCTTTTCAGCTGAAAACTTGAATCGCAAGAATTGCAGGTGTAATCAATCGCCTCACTGTTATTAGGACATTTTTCGATTGTCTCCGAAGGGCAGCATGGGCAATACAGATTCTCCCCTGCCCAAGCCTCCGAGACAACACGAACGCGCTGAGCCTTGCTCGTGTAAGCCGCAGCAATTTGTAAGTCCATGCTAAGCCGCACGGCGTGTTTGCTCTGACCAATTGTTCGCAAAACCAGAAAGGCTCAGCTTACGCCAAGCCTTTCCACAATGTGAGCATACTACGGCTACGCAAGCTCTCGCTGTGTTGGTATCGGGTGAACAGTGCGCGTTCAGTTTAGAAACTCAAGGTCCTTCGACTCGCGCTCGTTTCGCTTCGCTCAACTCGCGCTCGCTCAGGATGACACTCCTTTTTGTATCCCTTCTGTTCGGCGCCGCTGCTAAAGCCGCGCCCTTTCAAGACGTCTAGCTGCAGCCCGAGGTGCTGCCGCAGCTCATGCAGCGGTAACAGCTGCCGTTGCGCACCATGATGGAGCCGCAGACGTGGCAGGAGGGGGCGTCGCCCAAATCAACGATGTCGCTGAGCAGATCGGCCGCGTGGGCGGATTTGCCACTGGCTAGTTTCGAGTTTCCAGTTTCAAGTCTCCCCTGAGTCTCGGCGGCCCCAGTAAGGTCGCCGGATTCCGGCAGTTCGGCGACTGACGGCCGCAGCCGCAGGTTCTCGAACAGCATCTGCTGCTGGCCGGTCAAAAAGCGCAGATGCAGCCAGCGGAAGATGTAGTCCATGATGGACTTGGCGAAACCGATGTCGGGATTGTTGGACCAGCCGCTGGGCTCGAAGCGGGTGTGCTCAAACTTCTCGCACAGCAGCTTGAGGGGCACGCCGTGCTGCAGGGCGATGGAAACGGCCAGGGCAAAGCTGTCCATCAGGCCGCTGACGGTGGAGCCTTCCTTCGCCATGGTGATGAAGATTTCGCCGGGGGTGCCGTTGGTATAGAGCCCGACGGTGATGTAGCCTTCGTGGCCGGCGATGTTGAATTTGTGGGTGATGGAGGCGCGCTCGTCCTGCAGTTTGTGGCGCACGGCGCGGGGCGGAGCATTGAGATCCTCTTGTTCCACCACAGAGGACACAGAGGCCACAGAGGATTTCTCTTCTTTTTTGTCCTTCGAGGTCACCATGGGTTGGGACTTTTTGCAGCCGTCGCGGTAGATGGCCACCGCTTTCAGGCCCAGCTTCCAGGACTGGATATAGGCTTCCATAATTTCCTCCACCGTGGCTGCTTCTGGCAGGTTTACGGTCTTGGAGATGGCGCCGGAGATGAAAGGCTGAACCGCGGCCATCATCTTGAGGTGCCCCATGTAGTGAATGGAGCGGGTGCCCTTGGCGGGCTTGAAGCTGCAGTCGAAGACAGGCAGGTGCTCGTCCTTGATCTGGGGCGCGCCCTCGATGGTGCCGGTAGCGTCAATGTAGCTGACGATGGCGGTGGCCTGGTCGTGGGTGTAGCCCAGCTTGAACAGGGCCGCGGGCACGGTCTGGTTGACGATTTTGATCATGCCGCCGCCCACCAACTTCTTGTATTTGACCAGGGCCAGGTCGGGCTCCACGCCGGTGGTGTCGCAATCCATCATGAAGCCGATAGTGCCGGTGGGAGCAAGCACCGTGACCTGGGAGTTGCGGTAGCCGAATTTCTCGCCGTGGGAGAGGGCTTCGTCCCAGCACTCTTTCGAGGCTTCGATCAACTCGGGCAACTGACTATTTTTCACCACAGAGGACACGGAGGGCACAGACGAACCAATGTTATTCACTGAAGCCCGGTGCATCCTGATTACATCCAGGAATGGTTCGCGGTTGATGTACCAGCCGGGGCAGGCGGCGCCGGGAAGCGGAGCCGAGCTTTGCTCGGCCTGAAGGGCGAGCGCGCCCGTCCCCACACGGGCATCGGTCAGGCGCGACTTCACGGGCTCGGTGACCGCAACCAGGGGCTCGCAAAGCTCCGCAATCTTGGAGGATTGCAGATATGCTTCGCCGCACATCATGGCGGTGACGC
>DATJFA010000119.1:0-3597 GCA_035496015.1 Terriglobales bacterium
TTCCACGCCCTTCTCATAGGCGTGCTTGACCTGGCGCATTTCGGTGACCGTATCGGCCAGTTCGACAATTGTCGGATGGGCGTTGCGGCCCGTCAATATCACATGCACCATGGGCGGCTTATTTTTGAGGATTTCGGCCACCTTGGCGGGGTCCAGCATGCCGTAACTGATGGCGTAATTAATTTCATCGAGAATCACCAGGTCCCAGTCGCGCGAATTGATGGCGCGGGCGGCCTCTGCCCAGGCCTCCTCCACCAGGCGAACGTCTTCCGGGTCAGGCTTTTCCGTTCCGACTTTTACGAAGCCGCGGCCCATCTGCTTCATGATGAAGCGGTCACCGAAGGCCTGCACCGCGTCCAGTTCGCCGTAGTGCCAGGATCCTTTCAAAAATTGCAGCATGAGCACGCGCATACCCTGGCCGACGGCACGCAGCGCGGTACCCATGGCGGCAGTAGTCTTGCCCTTGCCAGGGCCTGTGTTCACGATGATGAGACCGCGACGAACGTCGGACATCAGTTCTCAGTTCTCAGTTGCCAGGTGTCAGTAAGTGGGCAGTGGTCAGTGAGCAGTGGCCAGCAGGGCAAACTTGATTGTAAATGTGATTGTGGGAATTTGCAGGCAGGGCGTTTGACGTGGCCGGGGAACGCGGCCTAACATGGCCGCTCTTTAGCGAAACAACGATGCGCAGACGAACGGCGGTCTCCCTCTTAGCGGCCATTTTGTTCCTCCTGGTTGGCTTTAGCGCGGCGCAGAATGGGCCCATCACTCTGAACGTGGACGCGCGCGAGGCGCCGCGGCGGATCTTTCATGCGCGACTGTCGTTCCCAGTCTCGGCAGGACCACTCACGCTCTATTACCCCAAGTGGCTGCCGGGAAATCACCGGCCCACCGGGCCGATAGCGAATGTCACGGGCCTGCGCTTCAGCGCGGGCGGGCAGGTGATTCCCTGGAACCGCGACGATGTAGACATGTACGCTTTCCACGTGAGTGTGCCGGCGGGGGCAAACACGCTGGAGGCCAGCTTCGATTACGTTACGCCCAGCCATGGGCTGGGGCGCTTCGACCCGGTGTCCACCGATCAGCTCATGATCCTGAACTGGAACGTGGTGCTGCTCTATCCCGCGGGCAGGCCGGCGGGGGATTTCACTTATAACGCCACGCTCGAGTTGCCGCCGGAATGGAAATTCGGGACAGCGCTGCCGGTAGCGAGCCATTCCGGCGGTACGGTGACGTTCGCGCCTGCGCCCTTAAACACGCTGATTGATTCGCCGCTGCTGGCAGGCGCGAATTATCGCGCCGTGCCCCTCCCCACTCCGGGATCGCCGCCGCAGGAACTCGATATTGCCGCGGATTCCGCGGCAGCCCTGGAGATTCCTGAGGAATCTGTGGCCGGCTACACACGCCTGATGGCGGAAACCGGCATGCTGTTCGGCGCAAACCACTACCGCGATTATCACTTCCTGCTCACGCTCAGCGATGTGGAGCCGCCCAACGGATTGGAGCATCACGAATCCAGCGATGACCGGGCACCGGAACGCACACTGATTGACCCCAACTTGCGCAAGCTGATGGCCGGGCTTTTACCGCACGAATTTGTGCATTCCTGGAACGGCAAGTACCGGCGTCCCGCGGGTCTGGCGACTTCCGATTACCAGCAGCCGATGAAGGGCGAACTGCTGTGGATCTACGAAGGGCTAACCACGTATTTGGGTGAAATACTGACGGCGCGCTCCGGGCTTTACACGCCACAGCAGTTCCGCGAGCAACTGGCGCTGACCGCTTCCGAAATGAGCCACCGCGCCGGGCGCATCTGGCGGCCGCTGGAGGATACGGCGGTTTCGGCGCAGATCCTCTATGAGGCGCCGCCGGAGTGGACGGCGTGGCGGCGGAGCGCGGACTTTTATCCGGAGAGCGAGCTGATCTGGCTGGAAGCGGACACCATCATCCGCAAGCAGACGAACGGGCGGCGTTCCCTGGACGATTTCTGCCGCGCCTTCGAGGGGCCACCGAGCGGTCCGCCGGAGATGAAACCCTACACCCTGGATGAAGTGGTTGCCGCGCTCAACCAGGTGGCGCCGTATGACTGGCGCGGATTTTTTCAGGCGCGAGTATTTGCGGTAGCGACCCAGGCGCCCCTGGGCGGGATCGAGCAGGGCGGCTGGCGCCTGGTGTACAACGACACTCCCAACGAACTGTTGCAGGCGGGCGAGAAGTTCGCCCACGGGATGGACCTGACCAGTTCCCTCGGCATGGTGATCCGCCAGGAGAAAAAGGAAGATGAGGGCACCATTGTGGATGTGATTCCGGGCATGGCTGCCGCCGCGGCGGGCATTGCCCCGGGCATGAAGTTGGTGGCGGTCAATGGGCGGAAGTGGTCGCCGGAGGTGCTGCTGGCGGCGCTGAAGGCGCATACTCCATTGCAGCTGCTGGTAGAGAACATTGGCTACTACAAAACTTACACGTTGAACTACGCGGACGGGCCGCGGTTTCCTCATCTGGAACGGGAACAGGGACGAATGGACTTACTGGGGGAAGTCATCAAACCGCAGACGAACAAATAAGTTGACCAGAGGCGGCAATACTCACGTGGGCGCAGGCGCCTCCGCCTGTGCAACGAAAACGGGCTAGAACTGAGGCGAGCTTCGCTCGCCCGGACAGCCGAGGGCGACTGTCCCCACATACTTGTCTTCTCGCCACTAAGCCAGTCAGCCGTTCAGTGCCCCAAGTGATAGGGGTGGCCTTTCAGAATGGTGAACGCGCGGTAGAGCTGCTCCAGAAGCACAACCCGGGCGAGTTCATGTGGCAGAGTCATTTTCCCCAAGGAAAGCAGAAACGACGCCCTTTTTCGCGCCTCCTGGCTGAAGCCGTCGGCCGGCCCAACGGCGAACAGCAAGGGCTGCGGGCTGCGATTCTGCTGCTCGTCCAGAAAGCCGGCAAGTTCCTCGGAGGTGAATTGGCGTCCACGGCTATCCAGCAGAACCAGCCTGGATGAGGGGCGATTGCCGGTCTTGGCCACGAGCTTGAGCAGCGTCGCCTCGCTGCCCAGCGCTAGCGGCTCCACCTGGCTATAGGCGGAGAGACGTTTGAGGTATTCGGCGGTCAGCCCCTGGATGGCGGGGTGTTTGGTTTTGCCGATCCATGCCACCTTGATTTTCACGGATCCATTTCACCACAGAGCTTCATTTCACCGCAGAGACACAGAGGCACAGAGAGAATTCTCATCATTCAAATTGAAAAACCTATAACGCTGTCTGCATCAGACCACCTGAAGGGGAGACAGGACAACGATCATCAATTCTTAATTCTTCAATCATCAATTAGTTCTTAGTTTTCTCTGTGCCTCTGTGCCTCTGTGCCTCTGTGCCTCTGTGGTGAAAATTATTTTTGGGCGGAGGCGAGAACCACGTCGGCAGTGAAGTTTACCTGCTTGCCATCGTAGTAGCGGCGGACCGCGGCCACGACCTCAGCATTCACCTGCTCAGCCTTGTCCGGCGGGATGCTGGAGAGCAGTGGACGAAACGGCACGGTGATTTCGCGGAAATATTCCCACACCTCTTCCGGCGAGCCAGGCCAGCTCCAGGGCACGGTCACGGTGCG
>DATJFA010000120.1:0-2594 GCA_035496015.1 Terriglobales bacterium
GCTGTTCGCCTTCCTCCAACAGATGCCCAAGGGCGGCGACCTGCACAATCACCTCTACGGCGCCGTTTACGCTGAAAGCTTCATCCAGTGGGCAGCCCAGGACGGGTTATGCGTGGACCGGACCAGCATGACTCTGCTGGCCCCTCCCTGTGACCAGTCCGCCGGAAAGCCGCCCGCTTCGGATGCTTTGAAGGATCCCAGCCTCTACGCGCAGATGGTGGACGCTTTCTCCATGCGCGACTGGAACGCGGCTCGCGACTCCGGCCACGATCACTTCTTCAACTCGTTCTTCAAATTTGACGCCGTGGCTGGCAGCCATATTGGCGACATGATGGCCGAGGCCGCCAAGCTCTCCGCCGGCGACCGGGTCACCTACCTGGAGCTGATGTTCGCTCCTGACAATGGCCAGGCCATGGCCTTGGGCGAGCGCGTGGGCTGGAACGACGATTTTGCCCAGATGCGCCAGCGCTTGCAGGCCAACGGCCTCGCTGACGTGATTGCCGCCGCCCGCAGGTCGCTGGATGAAGACGAAGCCCGCATCCGCCAGGACCTGCACTGCGGCGGTCCAGACGCGCAGCCTGGCTGCCAGGTCACCGTGCGCTGCCTGTATCAGGTGCTGCGCGGATTTCCGCCCGAGCAGGTGTTTGCCCAGATTCTTACCGGCTTCGAACTGGCCCAGGCGGACCCACGTGTGGTGGGCCTGAACCTGGTCATGCCGGAAGATTGGTACGTGCCTATGCACGACTTCCGCCTGCACATGAAGATGATTGAATACCTGCACGGCATCTATCCCAAGGTGCACATCAGCCTGCACGCAGGCGAGTTGGCCGACGGCATGGTGCCGCCCGAAGGCCTGAGCTTCCACATTCGCGATTCGGTGGAAACCGGACATGCCGAGCGCATCGGACACGGCGTGGACGTGATGCGCGAAACCGATCCCATCAGTCTGTTGAAAGAGATGGCGCGGCGCAACATGCTGGTGGAAATCTGCCTGACCAGCAATGACTTGATTCTGGGGGTTCGCGGCAATGAGCACCCGCTGCCCATCTACATGAAATACGGTGTACCGGTAGCGCTGGCCACCGACGATGAAGGGGTTTCGCGTTCCGATATGACCCACGAGTACTTGCGCGCCGTGGAGGGCTTCGACCTCAGCTATTCCCAGCTCAAAGACATGGCGCGCGCCAGCCTGGAGCACAGCTTTCTGCCCGGCGCCAGCCTGTGGAAAGATGGGCGCACTTTCCGAATGATGAATGCCTGCGCGGCCAATTCGCCGGCAAACAATTCACCTTCGCCGTCCTGCCGCAAGTTTCTCGACACCAGCGAGCGGGCGCGGGTCGAGTGGCGGGAAGAAGGCGAGTTCGCGAAATTTGAAGCGAAGTTCTGAAATTTTGAAGCAGCCGCCTTATTTTGTGAATGTCATTATTTTGTGAATGTCATGCTGAGCGAGCCACACCGCGCCAGCGGTGATGGCGAGTCGAAGCACCTTGCGTTTCGCCCTGACAAGCACAAGGTCCTTCGACTCGCGCTCGCCTCGCTTAGCTCGGTTCACGCTCGCTCAGGATGACATTCGTAGCGTACGTTGCTAACTGCTGGAAGCTTATGAGTAGCGAACCGCGAACCCAACCAACTTCCGACGAATTCACCCGCGCCGAGCAGGCAGCGCAGTTCGTACTGGCCCGCACCAGGCTGCGCCCGAAAATTGCGGTCGTGCTGGGCTCGGGCTTGGGCGCCTTTGCTGACGAACTTGAAGATGCCGCCCGCGTTCCCTACCAGGAGATTCCCTTTTTCCCGCGCTCGACTGCGGTCGGTCATGCCGGCGTGCTGGCCATCGGCAAATGCGAAGGCGTTCCTCTGGCAGCCATGCAGGGGCGCGTCCACATGTACGAAGGTTATTCGCCGCAGGAAGTCGCGTTTCCCATGCGTGTTCTGGGACGCATGGGTGTGAAAGCCGCCATCCTCACCAACGCCGCCGGCGGCATCAACCTGGAGTACAAGCAGGGCTGCCTGGTGCTGCTCAGCGACCACATCAATCTGCAGGGGCGCAATCCGCTGGTCGGGCAGAATGACGAACGCTTCGGCCCGCGCTTTCCCGACCTGACCCGCGCCCACCACAAGCCCTACCGTCAGGCCGCACTCGAGGAAGCACAGCGCCTCGGCCTCATCTGCTTTGAAGGCGTATACGCCGCGCTGCTCGGGCCCAACTACGAAACCCCGGCTGAGATTCGTTTCCTGCGCACCATTGGCGCTGATGTGGTGGGCAAGAGCACCGTCGCCGAGGTGATCGTGGCCCGCCAAATGGGCATCAAGGTGCTGGCCATCTCCTGCGTCACCAACATGGCCGCCGGCATCCTCGATCAACCCATCAACCACGAAGAAGTATTGGAGACCGGCGAGCGCGTAAAGGGACAGTTCATCGCCCTGCTGCGGGCGGTGATTCCGCACATCGCGGAAGATGTAGGGTGATGCAGCATTCTGCATTCCGCCATCAGCATTCAGCCCTTTGCGTAGGCGCACACTTTCTGGGGCGTCATCCCGACGGGCTTTCCGCCCAAGGGATCTCGCGTGCACTACACGCGCTTTGCTGCTGCACG
>DATJFA010000121.1:0-3435 GCA_035496015.1 Terriglobales bacterium
GGCAGGGATGCTCCACGTCGCTCAGGGCGTTGACCACCGGAATGCAGGCGTGCGCCGCCAGGGTTTCCACCGTTCCATGATCGAAGGTACGCAGCACCACCACATCCACCCAGCGCTCCAGGTTGTGGGCGATGTCGCTCAGCGATTCGCGCGCGCCCAGGCGGCTGGCCGTCTGGTCGATGAAAAAAGAAACTCCGCCCAGGCTGGCCATGCCCGCCTCGAACGTCAGGCGCGTGCGCAGCGAGGGCTTCTCGAAAAACAGCACCATCTGCTTGCCTGCGAGCGCTCCGCGAAAGTCTGACGGCCGCTGCTTGATCAGGCTGCCCAAGTCCAGCACTGCCCGCACCTCCTGCGGCGACAAGTCGCGGACCGAAACCAGGTCTCGCGGCCAGAATGTTGTATCCGCTGGCGTCGTCTCCGGCGGCGCTAATCTGGTCGCGTTGATAGCTTGACTACTCATGGCCTGCTCCCTCTCCCTCGTTTTAATTGCTGGCGTTGTGCTGAGGAGCTTTAGCTCCGAAGCATCTCGCGTGGGCTATCACGTGGCCCGCTCGTGCTACGCTCCGATCACTTCCGTCCCGCACTCCACCTTCGAAAAATAAAACTGTCCCAGTACGCCGGCCTGTGTCGCCGGCAGGATCCGCACCCGGCCAACGCCGCGCTTCAGCGCCTGCCCGCAGGCCTCCAGCTTGGGCAGCATGCCGCCCGCAATCACCGCCTGTTTCACCATTTGCGGAACCTGCTTTACATCCAGCCAGTGAATCACCGCGCCGTCCGCGCCTTTCACCCCCGGCACGTCGGTGAGAAAAATCAGCGCGTTGGCCTGGCAGGCCACGGCGCACGCCGCCGCCATCTGGTCGGCGTTAATGTTGTAGTACTCGCGGTCGGAACCCAGAGCCACGCTGGCGATCACGGGAATACCGCCCTGCGACCAGATCGCCTCCAGCCAGCGGCACTCAACCGCGGCAATCTCGCCCACATAGCCGAGGTCGCAGCCGCTGTTTTCTTTTTTACGGGCGCGAAAGCTCATGCCGTCGCCGCCGCATAGGCCCACCGCGGGCTGCCCGGTGGCGCTGATGGCCGCCACCACTTTCTTATTCACCATGCCCGCCAGCACCATCAGTGCCACGTCACGCGTCTCCGCGTCAGTAACGCGCAGGCCGTTCACGAACGCGCTCTGCTTTCCCAGCTGTTGCAGAGTGCGGGTCAGGGTGGAGCCGCCCCCGTGCACGACGGCGATCCTGTGGCCGTCCCTCGCCAACTCCACTATGGCCTGGGCACAGCTGCGCAGAGTCGCCTCGTTCTCCAGCGCCGCGCCCCCGATCTTGACCACCACCTTCAATTCAAGCCCTCTTTGTCGTTCCAGCCGTACATCAGATTCATGTTCTGCACCGCCTGCCCAGCCGCGCCCTTCAGCAGGTTGTCCAGGCAGGAAATCAACACCAGCCGCTGACCATCCGGAGCCAGGCAGAAGCCGATATCGCAGTAATTGCTGTGCAGCGAAAACTGGATTTGCGGCAGCTGGGGCGGGGCAAATACCCGCACCCACGGCCGCCCGGCATAGAAGTCACGGAAGCAGGCCTCCACCTCGCACGCCGTGGTCGGTTGCCGCAGCCGCAGATAGATGGTGGAGAGGATGCCGCGCGGAATGGGCAGCAGATGCGGCGTGAAGGTGAATTCCGCCGACTCCAGCCCCAGTTGCTCCAGGATCTCGCCGACGTGGCGATGGCCAAAAACCGCGTATGCAGATAGATTGTCGGCCACGGATACAAAGTGCGTGCGCGCGTTTGGCTCCTTGCCCGCTCCCGAAACACCGGACTTGGAGTCAGAAATGATGCCGCGCTCGCGATCCACCATGCCTGCCCGCAGCAAGGGGGCCAGGGCCAGAATCACCGAGGTCGCGTAGCAGCCCGGATTGGCCACGACCTGTGCCCCGGCAATGTGCTCGCTATTCAGCTCCGGCAGGCCGTAAACCGCCGTCTCGGTCAGGCAGGCCGCTTTCCGCGGGTCGGAATCGCGGAAGCCGTAGATCGCCAGGTGTTCTTCCCGCTTCAGTCGCCACGCGCCGCTCAGGTCAATTACCCGGATGCCGCGCTCTACCGCCTCCGGCACCAGCGCACGCGATACCTCGTGGGGCGTGGCCAGGAAGAGCACGTCCACTTCGTCTTTCTCGATTACCTCCCAGGAGAACGGCTGCAGCGGCTGCGAGTTCCCGTTCAGAGGAGGCACAACCTCAGTGCCATGGCCTTCCGCCTCGCGGCGGAAAAGCAGGGAGGCGCCAACCCGTGGATGCCGGCTCAGCAATCGAGCCACTTCCATGCCGGCATAGCCGGTTGCGCCCAAAACCGCGGTTTGTATTTTCGCCCGCATCAGGCCATCGACTCCCGCAGGCGCAGAACGAGCTCGGCGGAATCTTGGTTGTTCTGCGCCGCCGGCAAAATAGGATCCCGCAAAAGCTTGGCCCGCCTTTTTCATGATGAATAAAGATGAATAGTTATGAATAAATATTCATTCGATTCTACGGAAATGAGATTGCCTGTCAAGCCCAAAGCTGGGTTCAAACCATTGGATCGTTCAGGAAGGTCACTCGAACAGCCGAGCTCGGCAGCGGCTCGCGCTCAGCGCTGCTGTCCGCATTTGTCGTCGTTTTAGGCCAGCAACTCCCGCACCCGCTGTGCCAGCCTGGCGGCGTTCTTGTTGTTTGCCGCCACGATCAATATGGCGTCGTCGCCCGCTATGGTACCCACTACTTCCGGCCAGTTTTCGCCGTCGAGCGCGGCCGCCACCGGCTGGGCGCTGCCCACCGCAGTCTTCACCACCACCAGGTTCTGCGCCCGGCGCACATCCAGCACAAACTCGCGCACCAGGCGCGAGGCCGAAGGCAGTGCCGCCTCCGAGGCCGTACCCCCCGAGGGCAGCGCGTAGCCTTCTGCCGTCTTCACGAGCTCCAGTTCGTGGATGTCCCGCGAAAGCGTGGCCTGCCCCACCCTGATGCCGCGTTTGCCCAGCGCTCGCTGCAATTCATCCTGGCTGCCGATGGGACTCTCCCGCAGCAGTTCCAGGATGGCTTTGTGCCGGACTTCTTTCATAGTGAGTAAAAATGAATATAACTGAGAATTGGCTTTCTCTGTGCCTCTGTGTCTCTGTGGTGAAAAGAAAAGATCAGGCTTGCTCGCGCACGGCCCGCCAGGCCTGGTCAATGGCGGTATCGGTGTAGGCGCTGGCCCCAGCGTCGGAGTTGGCGATCGAAATGCGCCCGAACTTCTGCCGCCCGATCACGCAAGGCCGTTGCTCCTCCGGCCAGTCCGGATCCGAAAGCGAGTTGTATTCGTAAGCATAGCCGTGGGCCCAGCGGTTCACGGTGATGCCGGCAATGTCGCGTGCCGCGTCAAATCCCGCCCCGCCCAGCATGCGCTGCAGTTGGTCGCGGATGTT
>DATJFA010000122.1:0-2555 GCA_035496015.1 Terriglobales bacterium
TGGTGCGCAGCTTTGGCAAGAATGTAGTCAGCTCAGGCGACCTGGTCGCGCGCTTTGAGGCCACATGGACGGAAGACCAGATCCGCAGCCACTTCGAGGCGCGGGACGCGATCGACAGCATCGTGGCAGCTTTCTGGCCAGAACTGGGCCGGCGGGTCCGCCAGAGCGGCACCAGCGAGTACGAAATGCAGCAATGGCTGATGGAGGCGTTCCGGCGGGAGAACATCGTCACCGATGATCCGCCCAACGTGTCCGTAGGCGCGAACAGCGGCGACCCGCACTACGAACCCGCAGCGGAGCGCTCGTCTGATATCCATGCGGGCGATTTCATCCTGCTTGACATCTGGGGCAAAAAGAACCGGCCTGATGCCGTCTATTACGACATCACCTGGACGGGAGTGATCGGGCCCGCGGCTTCGGAGCGGCAGCGCGAAATTTTTGAAATCGTGCGAGGGGCGCGTGACGCTGGCATCAGCACGGTGAAGTCAGCCGTGTCCTCCGGCCGCAAGCTGCAGGGGTGGGAAGTGGACAAGGCCACGCGCGACCACATCGCCTCCCGCGGATACGGCCAATACTTCATTCACCGCACGGGGCACTCCATCGGCACCGAAGTTCATGCCAACGGCGCCAACATGGATAACCTGGAAGTTCACGATGAACGCCAGGTTTTGCCCAACAGCTGTTTTTCTATTGAACCCGGCATTTACTTCCCCGAGTGGGGGGTGCGCAGCGAAATCAACATGCTGGTGCGCGAGCGCTCGGCGGAAGTCACGGGAAAAATCCAAAATGAGATTGTGATTATCTGATGGCAAATTCCAGATCGAAATCGGCAACCGCGGAAATGGCCGCGCCGCCGTTGACCATGATGGCGGTAGTAGCGCCCGCCCTGGGCTGGCTGGTTCCAGGCGCCGGCCACCTGGTGCAGAAGCGCTGGATTCGCGGCCTGCTGCTGATGGCCTGCATAACCAGCATGTACATCCTGGGCCTGGCCATGAGCGGCCACGTGTACCAGCCCAATAGCGGCGAGGTGCTCGATATCCTCGGCTTTATTGGCGACGTCGGGGCCGGCGGGCTCTACATTGTGAGCCGCGCCCTGGATTACGGCCAGGGCATGATCCAGCACGCCACCGCCGACTACGGCACCAAGTTCATCATTGTGGCCGGGCTGCTCAACTTTATCAGCGCGGTGGATGCCTATCACATCGCCATAGGGAAAAAGAAATGACCGGCCTGGCTCTCTCCCATTTCACTTCCGCGTTATTGTTCGCGGTGTTTGCGTCCGTGGTCTTCGGCATCACCCAGCGCGAGGGCACGCGCGACCAGTTGCGTTATGGCGCCTACTGCTTCGCCATGTTCATCGGCGGCGTGATTGCCGCCGGCTGGATTATGTGGGTGATCAGGCACTAAGCAGCTACCCTTCCCACACGAACGCGTCGAAAACGCGGGTTATGGAAAAACCCAACCGTTCATAAAGGGCAACCGCGCGGTCGTTCGCCTGGGTGACGGTGAGGGAAAGCAGATTGAACCCGCGCTGCTGAAGGGCGTGCGTGCTGGCCGCCAGCAGAGCTTCTCCGACACCGTGGCCGCGCAGTTCTGGCATGACGCACACCTGGGTAACGTGGCCCACGTCATTCTTGACGCGCGAGCACAGGATTACCCCAATGACCGAGCGCGTGGCCTTGTGCACGGCTGCAAACGAGGCCTCCGCGTCGAAAATGCCGCATCCGGGAAAACGCACAATATTGTTGAGGAAGCGCACGGAACCGCTCAGGCTGCGGTACTGGTCGTTGATTTCGGAATCAATATGCCCGTGATAGGCGGCGGTGATCACGGCGGCAGCCGCCTGGTAGTCATGCTCGGTCCAGGGGCGAATTTCGATGTCCGCCGGCAGCTTCGGGGCCGCCATGGCGGCCGAGCGCAGTGGCAAAACCATGAACAGCCGGGGATGACGCCGGAAGCCCTGGTCGAGAAAGGGCTGGGCCACCCCACCCGTCTCGTGCACCAGCAGTTGCGCCTCCACGCGGTGAATGCCGGGTGAGCGCTGCAGAGTTTCGATTACGTGGGTAAGCAGGCGAACCTCGATGGCGTGCTCGCTCTCCGCCCCGCTGCCATTGCCGCCCACGAACAAATCGCCAATCACGCCCTTGCTGCCTTCGTAGACAAAGAACGAATAGCCGAAGATGCGTCCGCGCTCGATGGCGGCGTAGCCGGGCAGGATTTTGGCATCCACGTAGCGCAGAATCATCTCCGCCGAGCCGCGGTAGTCCCAGGAAAGCAGGCGCGACCACACCTGCGCCTCCCCTTCCAGCAAGGGGCGCAGGTCTGCCGACGAAAAGTGCCTGAGGTCGAGGATCTCCATCGCGCCCAACCAGAATGGATGTGCCAGAAGGGCCACAGAATCTCCCTGGAGCAGGCAACACTCCGCCCGCATTCGCACGCCAACTGAAAGGGGAAGTCTAGTGCTTCCGTCGTCCGAGGGCAAACTCGAGGAACAAGAACAGTACCCAGTATCGAGAGGTTTGCAAATGGAAGTTGGTGGCCCGCAGCTTTTAGCG
>DATJFA010000123.1:0-3579 GCA_035496015.1 Terriglobales bacterium
GCAAAAAAACAAGCGACCGGCTGCGGCCAGCCATGGCGATGGCGGGAGTTACCAGCGTGCTGCTGACGGCGGTACTTGTGGGGTACGCCCACCGCCGCCCAGCGTCACCTGTTCCGCTTTCTGTACTGCAGCGGTCCAATAGTGTGGAGCAGAAAGTGCCGTTCGGCCCGGCCGTGATTCCCGCAGCTGAGCCGGTTGCACTCCCGATTGAGCAGGCTACGGCAGAGGCGCCGCCGGAAGCCGCTCCCCTTCCCGAACGGCATAGCTTCCGCAGCGATTTCCGCCGCGTGCGCGTGGATGGGCACGAGGTGGATTACGTGGCTGACGACGTTACCGTGCGTCACTTTAATTCACAGAGCCACGGCAACACGGTGCGGCACCCGGCCAACGCTGTTCCTGTCAGCGCCCGCACCCGGGGAATAAAGCAGATTTCGGATATGGAATAACTCCGCCTTGGCAGGCGGCGGGCTGTGCCGGCCGGACAAGCGAGGGCGCCTGTCCCCCACGTGCCGCCTGATCTAGGACGCGCTCTTTTCCGCCACAAACTTCTCCACCAGCGCGGAGTAGTCGGCCTTCTCCAGTCCGTGGACCTGCTTATTGTATTCATCCACCTTGGACGAGTAGTTCATGGAGCAGAACTTGGGCCCGCACATGGAGCAGTAGGCCGCGCTCTTGTAGTAGTCGTCAGCCAGCGTCTCGTCGTGCATGGAACGTGCGGTCTGCGGATCGAGCGAAAGCGCGAACTGCTTATCCCAGTCGAAGGTATAGCGGGCAAAGCTGATGGCGTCGTCGCGCTCGCGGGCGCCGGGACGGTTGCGCGCCACGTCGGCGGCATGGGCTGCGATCTTGTAGGCGATGATGCCGTCCTTCACGTCCTTTTCGTTGGGCAAGCCCAGGTGCTCCTTGGGGGTCACGTAGCACAGCATGGAGGCGCCGTACCAGCCGATCATAGCCGCGCCAATAGCGGAAGTAATATGGTCGTAGCCAGGCGCGATGTCGGTGACCAGCGGCCCCAGAGTGTAGAAAGGCGCGGCGAAGCAGTACTCCACTTCCTTGTCCACCTGCTCCTTGATCTTGTGCATGGGCACGTGGCCGGGGCCTTCGATCATCACCTGCACGTCATGCTCCCAGGCCTTCTTGGTTAGTTCGCCTAAAGTGCGCAGCTCGGCAAATTGGGCTTCGTCGCTGGCATCGGCCAGGCAGCCGGGACGCAGGCCATCACCGAGCGAGAACGACACGTCGTGCTTCTTGAAGATTTTGCAGATATCATCAAAGCGCTCGTACAGAAAATTCTGCTGACGATGGTGGGCCATCCACTGCGCCAGAATGGCGCCGCCCCGGCTCACAATGCCGGTAATGCGCTTGTGTACCAGCGGCAGGTACTGGATGAGCACGCCGGCGTGAATGGTCATGTAGTCCACGCCCTGTTCCGCCTGCTCTTCAATCACCTCCAGCATCACCTCGGCGTTCAAGTCCTCGATCCGCTTCACCCGGCTGACCCCCTCGTAAATCGGCACCGTGCCGATGGGCACGGGGGAGTGCCGCAGGATGGCCTCGCGAATCTGGGGAATTTCGCCGCCGGTGGAGAGGTCCATTACCGTGTCGGAACCGAAGTGCACGGCGGTGTGCAGCTTGCGGAGTTCCTCGTCAACGTTGGAGGTTACGGCCGAGTTGCCGATGTTGGCGTTGATCTTGCATTTGGAGGCCACGCCGATGGCCATGGGCTCCAGTTCCGGGTGGTTGATGTTGGCGGGGATGATCATGCGCCCGCGGGCCACCTCGTCGCGCACCAGTTCGGGCGTAAGCTTCTCGCGGCGGGCCACGTACTCCATCTCTTCCGTGATCACGCCGCGGCGCGCGTAATGCATCTGGGAGAAATTCTGGTCGGCAGAACGGAGGGCAGCTTCTCGCCGCTGGGCAATCCACTCCGCCCGCGGCCGAGCAACCGGGCCAAATCCATTGCCGGTGACACTATCCTGCTTGATGCCATTGCTTACTTCCATCACGGTCCCCCACTGGTAGCATTGTCTAAATGTTCAATTATACGCCGGGAAATTCGGGGAATTCGCGCTGACGATCATTCCTTACCAAGGGCACGAAAGCACCTCGTTGAACTTTTCCCGCCTTCATGCCGTAACACCTGCTAACGTTTTGGGCCGTTCGCGCGTCGGAAACATTATGAGAAAGAACATCGCGTTTTTGTTGTTGCTGGCCTGCCTGGGGACGCTGGCGGCAGCGCAGCAGCTACCCCGCACGGTGCTGCCGGAAAATTATCAGCTCACGCTCTCACCCAACTTTCAAACCGATAAGTTTGATGGCGACGAAACCATTACCGTACGGGTCGCCCAGCCCACGTCTGCTATCACGCTGAATGCTGCTGAAATCACCTTCGGCGAGACCACCGTCACCCAGAACGGCGCCACCCAGACTGCCCAGGTGACCAGCGATCCCAAGGCGGAAACGGCCACTCTCACGGTTCCGAAAGCGCTTGCCGCCGGGCCGGCCACCATTCACATCCGTTACACCGGCATCCTGAACAATGAACTGCGCGGCTTTTATCTCAGCCAGGTCGGCCAACGCAAGTATGGGGTCACTCAGTTCGAGCCGGCTGACGCACGCCGCGCCTACCCTTCCTTCGACCAGCCCGACATGAAGGCCACCTTTGAGCTCACGGTTGTGGTGGACAAAGGCGACATGGCCATCTCCAACGGCAAAGTGGTTTCCGACACGCCGGGCCCCGGCCCGGACAAGCATACGGTGAAGTTTTCCACCACGCCGAAAATGTCCTCCTACCTGCTGGCGCTGGCGGTGGGCGAATTTCAGTGTGAAGCGGGCCAGGCTGACGGCATCCCCATTCGTGTGTGCGGCACTCCCGAGCAGAAGGGCCGCGGCCACTTTGCCCTCGAGGCCGCTGAGTATTCCCTGAGGTATTACGACCGTTATTTCGGCATCAAGTATCCCTACGGCAAGCTCGACATCATCGGCGTACCCGATTTCTCCGCCGGCGCCATGGAGAACGTGGGCTGCATCATCGGACGCGACATCCTGTACTTCGTGGATCCCAAGAGCTCTTCCTACTTCCTGCAGAAAGCGGTGGCCGAGGATGGTGTGGCTCACGAGATGGCCCACCAGTGGTTCGGCGACCTGGTGACCATGAAGTGGTGGGACGACTTCTGGCTGAACGAAGGCTTTGCCACATGGATGTCAGCCAAGCCCATCGCCGCCTGGAAACCGGAATGGAACCTGGCCACCGACGATGTGCAGTCGGCGGGACAGGCCATGGCGGTGGATTCGCTCAGTTCCACTCACCCCATCCACCAGGAAGTGGAGACTCCGGCCCAGGCGTTGGAACTCGCGGACGTCATTTCCTATAACAAAACCGCCGCCGTGTTGCGCATGGTGGAGGGCTACGTTGGGCCCGCGTTGTTCCGCAAGGGCGTAAATGCCTACCTGGCCAAGTACGCCTATGGCAACACCACTGCTCCGGACTTCTGGAATGCCATAACGGCGGCCGCCAAAAAGCCGGCTGACAAAGTAATGTCCAGTTTCGTCATGCAGGCGGGCGTGCCCCTGGTTTCC
>DATJFA010000124.1:0-3342 GCA_035496015.1 Terriglobales bacterium
CATCCAGCGCGGCCGCGCTATCCGCGGCAATATCCATTTCCTGGGGTGGATACTGGCCCGCGGTGGTGAGCGGCACCACTTTCAGATATTGGCCCGCAATCACCGGCGAATCCACCAGCGTATAGAGGGACACCGGCTTGAATTGAATTTCATCGCCGCTCTGATTGGCAATGGGCAGGGCGGTGCCGAATTTCCAGCCCGGGGGTAGGCGCAGGCTGGCGGTGTAACTGATCTGGTCGGCGGGCCAGCCTTTGGGATAAAGCAGCACCTGGTTGAAGCTGACCACGGTCATGCGCGCGGTGGCCGAAGCGGCCCCGGAAAAGCCGCGCTCCGCGGCGGGCGAGAGGTAATCCAGCGAGGCCTCCACGCTGGTCACGCCCGCCGGCACCGCCACGTGGATGGTGAACATGTCCTGCAGGTCGCGGCGCCAGTTCAGGGCCTGGCCGTTAGCGGTGAACTTCAGCCCCGCAAGGTCTACGATGGGGCCGTCGGGCGCGTGTTCGCCCGGAATCCACTTGGGGTAGTAAAGGGTGAGCGTGCCGGCGGTTGCAGGAATGGTCAGCTTGGCGTGGAAAATTTTGCGCGGCGCCGCGGTGGCGTCCACGGCCAGGGTGATGCTGGGTGCTTTCAGTTGGGCCAACGAAGGAAGCGAAAAGGCAATAACAGCAGCAACCGCGACCAGCGCACGGCAGCGGGAGAGGAACATGCGCAAGCTCCTGGAGACGATGAGTTCGGCCCTGAGGGCGAAAAGCCATGAATATATCAGCTAAAAGCGTGCGCTGTCGAAAAGGGGCGATATATCGTTAAACGATAGAATACGTTTTCCACCGCAGAGACGCCGAGATCGCCGAGAACCCAAAATGAACTCCTTTCGTTTTTCTCTGCGCCCTCTGCGTCTCTGCGGTGAAATTGGTCTTACCGGCGCTCGCCGGACTTGAACTCCGTCCACGGCCCCGCTTTCATGTCGCGCAGCTTGGAAGCCTGCCAGTCGTATTCCGGATGCGCAGCCAGGAAATCTTTGGCTAGAAAATCGTCCCCGCAAGGGTGCCCGGCGCGCGCCCACAAACTCATTTTCGCCGCCATCTGGCTGTCCGCGGCCTTGCCCTGCACCGCGCCGCCGGGATAGTACGGCCCCCAATCCCACTCAGGAATGCCGCGCGCCGATACGTCGGTGTGGCCGCACAGGGTCCGTTCGTCAGGACTTTCTTTTTTCGAATAACTATCGCCGTGGTCGGAGAGGAACTGCTCGGCCATGGCCACATCAATTTTGCCTCGGTTCTGCTTCATCACCTCTTCCCAGCGCGCCCGCCGCGCATTGGGCGAGGAGCCGCGATTATTGGAGTCGAACGTGGTCTCGTCCTTCAACACCTGCGGGTCCTGAGCAAAATTTGAGCTGACGAAATAGCCGTCCTTCGTTTTCCAAAGCGGCGTGTGCTTCAGGCCGAGCTCGAGGTAGCCGATTTCGCCGGTCTTGCGGTCGCCGATCAGCCAGTCGTTGGCGTAACCGCCGTTGTCGCCCTGGCGCATGATCTTGGCGTAGCTGTCAATGGAGTTGGCGTACTGCAGCGCCTTGCGCGAGCGCACGAATTCGGGAATGCCGTTGGGATCCCAGCCGTGGAACTGGGTGATGGTGGTTTCGCTGACCATCAGCCCGTTGGAGTTGATGCCGAAATCGTCATCGCTGGTAATCACGCCAGGAATGCCGTCCATCAGGATGTGGTAGCCGTGCTGCGGCGCGATGTCGAACATTACCGTCCAGCGCGAGCCTACCAGGTAGCTGGTCCAGTTGTTGTGCGCGATGACGATCTGGTGGTCCTTGGTGTAGCTGCCCGTGGCCACGAAGGCGCTGCAGTTGCCGGGGCTGTGCAGGGGCGGCGCGCCGGCGACCTTGTTTTTCTCATTCAGCCAGGGTACGTAGTAGTCGGGCACCTCTTCGAAGGCGTTGAGGGCGACCACGTCGTCCACGTCCAGAGCCACGCCGCGCGCCTTCAGGCCCTCGGCGATGCCGGTCAGCTCCTGCTGGTATTCCGCCTCGATGTGCGGCCACAACATCTTGCGCGCTGCCTGGCGGAAGAACTGCCAGTCGCGCTTGGTATCGTGCACGTCGCGCAACTGGATGGCTTCGAAGGTGTCCTTGATTTCCGGCGCCAGCAGGTAGCCGTGCTGAAAGCCGATTTGCTCGGGCGTGCCTTCCAGGTGAACATAGGTCCAGCCGCCGCGCTGGAAGCGATAGGCATTGCCCAGGCGCGGGTCCTTGGCGCCTGCTTGCTGTGTGCTAGCAGGGTTGCGATCCGCGGCGTGCACCACGCGTGGAGCCGGGCCGCTAAGCAGCAAGAACGCTGCTGCGCAAAAGCTGATCAGCAGCAGGCTGAGAACGGGAAGCAAAGGGGTGTGGGACGAACTTTTCATATCATTGAACTCCTGAATACCCGGCAACACGCGCCAGCATTATACGACCGCTGTATCTGTCAACACCTGTGTGGGCACAGGCGCCCCGCCTGTGCGCCGGGCGAAGCCCGGTCACTGAGGCGAGCTGCGCTCGCCCGGACAGCCGGGGGCGGCTGTCCCTACGTGGCTCTCTAAGTTCCGGCCTGGGCTCCTGACACCTTGTTGTGGCGCGGGCGCCCTCGCCCGCGTATCCCTTCCAGACGAGGTGTCATGCTGAGGCCCTTCAGGGCATCTCGCGTGCAGCACCGCAAACTCGGGGCCGGCACTTCCAAAACTCAATCGTCAATCTTCAATCATCAATCGTCAATCAGTTATGATTCTGCCGTGGCCCCGCGCAAAGGCGTGTTCATCACCATCGAAGGCCTGGACGGCTGCGGCAAGAGCACGCAACTGGAAAAGCTGGCGGGCGTGCTACGCGGCGACGGCTTGGACGTGCTCACCACCCGGGAGCCTGGAGGCACGCCGCTGGGCGATCGCATTCGCGGCGTGCTGCTCGATTCCGCCACCACCGGCCTGTCTCCCTGGGCGGAGATGGCGCTCATGTTCGCCTCCCGCGCCCAGCACCTGGAGGAGGTGATCCTGCCGGCGCTGGAGAAGGGCCGCATGGTGCTCTGCGACCGGTTTACCGACTCCACCGAGGCTTACCAGGGCGGCGGGCGTAAGCTGGGCAGTGATGCCGTGCTCACTCTGCACCGTGTTCTTTGCGGGAACATCCAGCCTGACCTGACTATCCTGATGGACTCCGACCCCGGCGCCTCCGTGGCCCGAGCGCGGCGCCGGAACCGTGCTCGCCTGGCTACCGATGCCGGCGAAGCTGACGAAAACCGCTTCGAGCGCGAGAGCCGGGCGTTTTTTGAGCGCGTACACAACGCGTACCTGGCGATCGCCCGCCGC
>DATJFA010000125.1:0-6504 GCA_035496015.1 Terriglobales bacterium
ATCTCGCAGCTCAGATGCTCGCTCGTCATGGCGTAGAGCTTGAATCGGTAAGACGGATGGTGCGGTCCGACGCATCCAAAAGTTAACTGGCGAGAAATCCCCGTCTCGCTTTTTACGCGCTGGAATTTGCCCCCAGAAATAGTGCAAAACCATGATGTACGAGAGAGCCTGTTTACACCAATTACTCCCACCATCACTGTTTAGTAAGCTCGGGCTGTCCAACAAAACTGATGGGTATCGACGAAGTAGGTGTGACGTTCGGGTAGAGGTTTTCCGTGTTTGTGAAGCTACCACCTGCGTGAGGGGTGAATGTGTTTCTACGTAACCAAAACCCGCCTAATAAACGCGCCGTGACCGACTGGGCGGGCGAGTACTGGGGCTTCACCTTCGCTTTAACGTGAATCCATTCCCCGGGCCGCAGGACGAGCATAGTTCCGTCGTGGTCTTTAGCGCCGTACAGGTCAGCCCGTGCAAGAGCCGGGTGTCGCCAGTCTCCTTCCAAGCTTACAACGAGCGTTATGCTGAAATAAGTGAACCGCACTGATTCGTCCGCGGGCTGCAAATCCGACAAATGAGGGGAAACGGGTACTGCGATGGGGACCAGTCCGGTGTTGACAACGTTAAACTCGACGTCGAAAGGTTCGGACGGGGCGATGGCTTCCGGCGAAACACTCAGCAAGTAAACACCAAGCGCATGCGGGTCGCGTCTGTCTGGCGCACCATCTCCAACACTCGCACCGCCGTAGCCTCCACAGAGGCTATTATCGCAAGGAGGTGCTGGTGGGTGTCGAAGTTCGGTCCGCTGTGAAACAACCGAGAGGTCGATACTCTTAACCTGTTGCGCATTCAGCAGAATGGGGCAGGAGAACACCAGCAAGGCTCGTACACAGCGGACGAGTGTCATCGCGAACGACCCTTGCGGGGATTGTACCGCGATAACGAGTGATAAATCGCCATATCGCTCGTTGGGGCTTGCCGCTGCGCCGCAGCGGGTGCAAGATTCCTATCAAACGTGAAGACATAGCCTATGACAGAATGGTTCGCCCGCCCCGTTTAACGTAACCGACGTTGAGGCCTCGCTCCGCTTTTACGTTGACCGACTCGGCTTCACGAGCCCCTGGCGCTACGACGAAGACGGCAGAGCGCGCGTCGCACAGGTCGATCGGCAGGGCTGCGCGCTTATCTTAGCCGACACATGGCCGGAGAAGATTGGCAAGGGTCTGATGTTCATTTCCCTGAATGTCGAGCCGGAGACGCACGAGGCTGCGATCGCCGCACTGGATGCGCTGCGTGCGGAATTAGAAGCGAAGGGCGTTCCGGTTAAGGAGGGTAGGTGGGGCTACCGGCTCTTGGTCGTCGATGATCCCGACCGTAATCAGCTCTTCTTCAACTATCCGAATGAGACTGCATCCGGAAAGATTGAAGCGTAGTACCCGCACCAACATTGCCGGTTCCATCGCATCTACCCGCTGGGACTAACGCGGCAGTTTTCCGAAAAGGCGCGCCTGGGCAGAGCCGAATTGCAGGGCCGCATAACGAGCGTGAAATCCCCATATCACTTTTTATTGGCATGGGCTGGGCCAGAGTTTTGTAAAATAACGCCTGTTATTACTCGTCAAATTATCATTTGGCGAATCTTTGATGTTCCTCAGTGTGAGTCGCGGGCGACTTTGGCGCCGCTCGAGCCGACCAGAAAATCGAAATCAGCCCCCTGATGGGCCTGCAGCACATGCTGCACATAGAGCCGCTCCCATCCGCGCGCCGGCAGCGGCGGAGGACTCCACTGGGCGCGGCGGGAAGCCAGGGTCCGTTCGTCCACTTCCAGTTGCAGAAGACGCTTCGGCGCGTCTAGGGTAATCATGTCGCCGGAGTGAACCAGGGCGAGCGGCCCACCGGCGGCGGCTTCCGGGCTGGCATGCAGCACCACCGTGCCGTAAGCGGTGCCGCTCATGCGAGCGTCGGAGATGCGTACCATGTCGGCGACTCCCTTGCGCAGGAGCTTGGGCGGCAGCGGCATGTTGCCGACCTCGGCCATGCCGGGGTAGCCGCGGGGGCCGCAGTTTTTGAGGACCATGACGGAGTTTTCGTCCACTGGAAGCGACTCGTCATTGATACGGGCGTAGAAATCCTCGATAGATTCGAATACCACCGCCGGCCCGCGATGGCGCAGGAGGTGGGGGCTGGCGGCGGAAATTTTAATGACGGCGCCATCGGGAGCCAGGCTGCCGCGCAAAACGGCGATGCCGGCGTTTTCCTTAAAGGGCTGTTTAAAGATGTGGACCACGTCGCGATTCCAGCAGGGAGCGTCTTTCACATTTGCCCAGATGGTCTCGCCATTGACAGTCAAAGCATCACGGTGCAGCCCGCCGCCTTCGCCCAGTTCGCGCAGAACAGCGGGCAGGCCGCCGGCGTAGAAGAAGTCCTCCATCAGATATTTCCCGGAGGGCTGGATATTAAGCAGGCACGGCATTCCGTTTCCGAGACGATCGAAATCGTCGAGACAGAGCGGCACACCCACGCGGCCAGCCAAAGCAATCAGGTGGATGACGGCATTGGTGGAGCCCCCGATGGCGGCATTGGCGCGAATGGCGTTCTCGAAAGCTTCGCGCGTCAGAATACGCGACATGCGCAGGTCGTCATTCACCATTTGCACGATGCGGCGGCCGGTCAACTGGGCCAGAGTGTTGCGGCGGGCATCTACGGCGGGAATAGCCGCGTTGCCCGGCAGGCTCATGCCCAGAGCCTCGACCATGCTGGCCATGGTGGAAGCCGTGCCCATGGTCATGCAGTGGCCCTTGGAGCGATGCATGCAGCTTTCGGCCGCGAAGAATTCTTCGCGGGTCATCTGGCCGGAGCGCACCTGCTCCGACATTTGCCACACGCCGGTTCCCGAGCCCAGGTCGCAGCCGTGGAATTTGCCCGAGAGCATGGGCCCGCCGGAGAGGCCGATGGTGGGCAGGTCGCAGGAAGCCGCACCCATCAGGAGGGAGGGAGTGGTCTTGTCGCAACCCATGAGGAGCACCACGCCGTCCATGGGGTTGCCGCGAATGGATTCCTCCACGTCCATGCTGGCGAGATTGCGGAACAGCATGGCGGTGGGACGAAGCTGGCTTTCCCCCAGCGACATGACGGGAAATTCCAGGGGGAAGCCGCCGGCCTGCCACACGCCGCGCTTGACGAATTCGGCCAGCTCGCGGAAGTGGCCGTTGCAGGGCGTAAGCTCCGACCACGTGTTGCAGATGCCGATTACCGGGCGGCCCTCGAAGAGGTCATGGGGCCAGCCCTGGTTTTTCATCCAGCTGCGATAGATGAATCCCTCGCGATCCTGGCGTCCGAACCATTCCTGGCTGCGAAGTTTCCTGCTCGCGTGTGTGCGTTGAAGGCTGGCAGACACGAATTGAGCCCCTCCTCTGGCCGGAAAATCATACTGCAAACCCAGCCGGTGAATGTACTCTTGGCCGCCACCACTTGACGCCGGTTGGAAATTGAGCCGATGATGGCGCGGTCCGACAGGAGATAACTGGCATGAGCATGACGCGACTGTTTACGCTGAGTATGATTCTGGTGGTTGCTTCTCTCATGCTTTCGAGCGAATCCGCTAAAGCGTCGGGGCTCCTGCTGGTCGCCAACAAGGGCGAGCACACCCTCGGGTTGATTGACACCAATGCGGGGCGACAGGTCGCAACCATTCCTGAAGGAGGGATTACCGGGCACGAGGTGGCGGCGTCGCCGGATGGGAGGCGGGCATTCGTGCCCATCTATGGAGACTCGGGAGTGGGGTTGCCGGGCACGGACGGAAGCAAGATTGACGTGATTGATCTTGAAAGCCGCAAGGTGACGCACGCCATAGATTTCGGCCGCGGCGTGCGCCCGCACTGCCCGGTGTTCGGACCGAAAGATGGCCTGCTATACGTCACCACCGAGCTGGACAAATCCGTCAGCATTATTGATCCCAAGGCGCTCAAGATCGTTGGCAAGGTACCAACGGGGCAGCCGGAATCGCACATGCTGGCCATCAGCCACGACGGGCAGCATGGCTACACGGCCAATGTAGGCCCTGGAACGGTGTCGGTGCTGGATCTTGCGGGGCGGAAGACGGTGACAATCATTCCGGTGGCGACGCACGTGCAGC
Source organism: Terriglobales bacterium (assembly GCA_035496015.1). Lineage (GTDB taxonomy): Bacteria > Acidobacteriota > Terriglobia > Terriglobales > Acidobacteriaceae > JAICWP01. The sequence goes on from DATJFA010000125.1 coordinate 4,133, forward strand.
GGATTTCGATTTCGCCTGATGACCGGTGGGTCTTCACATCCGACACGACAAAGCCGCGCCTGGCGGTGATTGATGCTGGGACGAACAAAGTCGAGCACTGGGTCACTCTGCCCGGCACGGGATATGGCAGCGCACCCAGCGCCGACGGAAAGTGGCTGCTGGTGGCGATGCCTGAAGCGAAGGCAGTCGCGGTGGTTGAAGTTCCTGCCTTCCGGGTGGTGAGAACGATCAGCGTGCAGGCGGCGCCGCAGGAGGTGCTGATCCGGCCCGACGGCAAAGTTGCCTATGTTTCCTGCGATCGCAGCGGTCAGGTGGCGGCGATTCAGATTGGCGATTGGGGAGTGAAGCTGATGGGCGCAGGAAAAGGCGTGGACGGGCTGGCCTGGGCCAAGTAACGGATCGATTTGGTTCGGCGGTGAATTAAGAACCAGGCTTCCATCGCAGCACCGGTTTGCGCGCAGCGGCCACCTCATCGAGTCGCGAAACCCGCGTGCTGTGAGGGGCTTCCAGCACCACGTCGGGCGCCTTCTCGCACTCCTCGGCAATAGACTTCATCGCCTCCACAAATAGATCCAGCTCTTCCTTGGACTCGCTCTCGGTGGGCTCAATCATCATGGCGCCCGGCACAATCAGAGGAAACGAAACCGTGTAGGGGTGGAAACCGTAGTCAATCAGCCGCTTGGCCAGGTCGCCGGTGCGCACGCCTTTCTTGGCCTGCACGCGGTCGCTGAACACAACTTCATGCATGGTGGGGGTTTTGTAAGGCAGGTCGTAGACGCCTTCCAGGCCTTTGCGGATGTAGTTGGCGTTGAGCACGGCGTCTTCGGTGGTCTGGCGCAGGCCGTCGGGACCGTTGGCCATGATGTAAGCCAGAGCGCGAACGTGCATGCCGAAGTTGCCGTAGAAGGCGCGCACCCGGCCGATGGACTGCGGACGGTTATAGTCAAAGCCGAGCGTGCCATCCGCCTTGGTGACAATCACCGGCACGGGCAGGAAGGGCTCCAGAAAATCCTTGCAGGCCACCGGCCCGGAGCCCGGCCCGCCGCCGCCATGGGGCGTGGAAAATGTCTTGTGCAGATTCAGGTGCATCACGTCCACGCCGAAGTCGCCGGGGCGCACCTTGCCCACCAGCGCGTTCATGTTGGCGCCATCCATGTAAAGCAGGCCGCCTTTGCCGTGGAGGATGTCGGCAATCTTGTGGATCTCCTGCTCGAACACGCCCAAAGTATTGGGATTGGTGAGCATGAGGGCGGCGACATCTTCGTTCATCTGCGCCGCAAGCGAGGCCACGTCCACCATCCCTGCTGAATTGGATTTAAGATTCTCGACCGCATAGCCGGCCATGGCGGCGGTGGCAGGATTGGTACCGTGGGCCGAGTCGGGGATCAGAATCTTCTTGCGCGGATTGCCCTGCTTCTGCAGAGAAGCGCGCACCAGCAGGATGCCGGTAAGCTCGCCGTGGGCGCCGGCTGCAGGCTGTAATGTAATCGCGTGCATGCCGGTAATCTCCAGCAGGCACTCGGTCAGGGTCTTCAGAATGCGCAACGCGCCCTGGGAAATACGCTCCGGCTGATAGGGATGGCCATTGGCCAGCCCATCGAAGCGCGACACCGCCTCGTTCACCCGCGGGTTGTACTTCATGGTGCAGGAGCCCAGCGGGTACATGCCCAGATCAATGGCGTAATTCCAGGTGGAAAGGCGGGTGAAATGGCGGATGATTTCGATCTCGCTGACCTCGGGCATGCGCCCCAGGTCGGCGCGCTCGGCTTCGCCCAGCAGCTCAGCCGTGTCAACTTCCGGAACATCCAGCGGGGGCAGCTTCCAGGCGGCCTTGCCGGGCGATGATTTCTCGAAGATCAGGCCTTCGTTCTGATTGACGTGGCGGGTGGCTTTTTTGACGGGACTCATCGCACCACCTCCGGCTCCGGCTCGGGGCGGCGCCTGCCCTTGGTTTGGGCGCGAGCCAGCGTGGCCGAAACCGCGTCCATGGAAGCGCGGGCCGTGGTCTCGGTGCAGCACCACAGCGCCGCGTTCCCCAGTTCGGGATAGAACTTCTTAAGCGGAAAGCCGCCCACAATGTTTTCTTCCAGCAGGCGGCTGTTGATAAGGTAAGGATCCTCCGCGGTCTGCAGAACAAACTCGTTGAAGCGCGGCGCGCCCCCGAACAGCACTTTCCCGTGGCGTCCAAAATGCTGGCTGGCGTAGGCGGTTTTGGCGAGGTTCTGCCTGGCCAGTTCCCTCAGCCCTTCGCGGCCGTAGACCGTCATAAAAACATTGGCCATAAGCGCGATCAGGGCCTGGTTGGTGCAGATGTTGGAGGTGGCCTTCTCGCGGCGGATGTGCTGCTCGCGCGTGGCCAGGGTGAGCACATA
>DATJFA010000126.1:0-7466 GCA_035496015.1 Terriglobales bacterium
TCGGGCGAGGCCTCGTTGATGAACTGTCGGCAGTGGCCGCAGGGCGCGCCGCCGACCGCGAGCGTTGTGACGGCGTTCTCGCCGTGCATGTAGGCGTTAGAGACGGCCGACTGTTCGGCGTGCACAGCAAAGCCGAGGCACTGGCCGGGAATCTCGATATTGGCGCCGGTGTACAGGCATCCGCTCGCGCCCCGTACCAGGCTACCCACAAAAAAATTAGAAATGGGAGCATGGGAATAGCTGCGGGCCAGCGGAATGAGGTTGATCATCAACTGCTCGATGGTGGTGCTCTCGTTTTGCGCAAGAGCGGCCGCCTTCGCCGCGGGGATCTGACCGCTGTAGCCTGGGTCCTGCATTAAGTTGAGCAGCAAAGAGCGCGATTTGTCGGTGAACTTCGGCAGCATCTGCCGGAGAGCGGCGCTCCTGGTGTCATCGGCAAGCAGCGGGAAGGGAATGGCGGCGGCAATGGCGGCGGACCCGAGCAGGGAGAGCGCGGCACGGCGGGTCATGCTGTGACCAGACATAGCATCTCCAAGGGGAGTTTTAGGAGCGGACCAGTATAGCCGGAGGTTAGTTCGCGGCAAGGGCAATGAGCCGGTAAGCGCCATTCGGCACCTTTAGAGTGTTTAGACGTGATGGCCGAGTTTTTCAATTCCTCCGAGGTTGGAAGCAGGAGTAAGCTACCGCCTCTTAGATTCTGCGGGAACGATCGCGCGCAGCGAGAGATGCCATGACTTTCAGCCGCCGTCACGTGTTGCAGGGAATTGCTTCATTTGCCACAGTTGCAGCAGCGAGGAAGACGTCCGTGTACAGCATCAAGTCCAGAACCTCCGATTCAGCCGATTCGTCTCCATGGCCGCGCCAGATGGGCAGTCCGGTGACCGAGAGCCTGCGGCCGGTAATCGAGAACTCCCGCGATGTGCGCACCCTTTACAACAAGATTGTGGAGATCGCCGCCTGGATGGCTTACGAAGAACTGCCCATGCCGAACCTGGCAGTTCCGTATGGGCTGGAGAAAACTCCGGATGTCGCCATGGATTTCGTCATGGTGGGCAATACCATTGACACGGCATTCACGGATTTCAAAACCCACGTGAAGTTCCAGACCGATTATGCGGGCGCTCACCTGTCAGATTCCGAGGCCCTGTTCGGCAGTCTGAAACGCGCCATGGATGAGGGTGTTCCCATTCTGGATGGCAAGTTTTTGGCGAAAATCACGCGCCGCGACATGGAGAAGATATTTGCCGGCAACATGGAAATCCCCATGCTGGAGGAGAAGATGGCGCTGCTCCGCGAGGCCGGCGAAGTACTGGCGGCGAAATACGGAGGGCGTTTCTACAATTTCATCCGGTCGTGCCCGCCGCGCTTATATGACCGCGGCAAGGGGCTGGTGGAGCGCCTGGTGGCGGACTTTCCACGTTACAACGACGTCAGCCTCTATGATGGGCACGAGGTGAAGTTTTACAAGCTGGCGCAGCTCGGCTTCTGGCAAATCTATTCAGGATTGGCGGGGGCGTTCCGGCTGGAGGATCCGCAGAAAATGACCGCCTTCGCCGACTACATTGTGCCGGTGGGGCTGCGCTTGATGGGCATGACCAGCTACTCGCCGGCTCTGGAGCAGGCGATCAATACTTACCAGCTGATTCCACGCGACAGCCGCCAGGAAATCGAAATCCGCGCCCATTGCCTGTACGCGACCGCCCTGCTGGCGGATGAGATCAACAAGTTACGCCCGCCGGAGCGGCAGGTGATTATTCCGCAAATTGACGCCCGCCTGTGGACGCATTACCACACCACCTCCTGGCCGCATCACCTGACCAAAACCATCATGTACTAATCGCGAGTGGCTGAGGTACGGAAGGGCTTCTTTTAATTCCCTGATTACGGAAGGTAAGAGGCTGGATACCTCTATTGGGAGCCATCCGATAAAAATCGAATCCACAAACTGCAGCGACTGTCGCTACCTGCACAAGTAATGTACTAGCGGGGATGATTCTGCTGCGGTTTCGAAGCACAAGGTCCCTCGACTTGGGCTTGTCTCGCAAGCTCGACGCGCCCCTCGCTCGGGATGACAGACAACAGGGAAACTGCCGGAGGACATTACTTACAGAGCCATCAACAGTGCAATGCGCATGCGCCAGGTGAGGGTGCAGGCAAAAATCATTTTCCGCGCCAGCTGGCAGGGCGCTTCTGCAGAAACGCGTCCATCCCTTCGGCGGCGTCTTCCAAGAGCAAATTGCAGGCCATCACCTCGCTGGCGGTGTCGTAAGCGGCGGTGAGAGGACGATCAACCTGGCCGTAGAAGGCCTGCTTGCCAAGCTGGACCGCGGCCGAACTGCGAGCCAGGATGATGCCGGTGAAGCGCGCGATTTCGGCGTCCAACTGGGCGGCGGGAACGACACGGTTGACCAGCCCCCAAGCGAGCGCGGTGTGAGCGTCAATGGTCTCGCCAGTCAGCAGCATTTCCATGGCGCGCTTGCGGCCTACGTTCCGCACCACGCCCACGGCGGGAGTGGAGCAGAACACGCCGATGTTGATTCCCGGCATGGCGAACTTCGCGGTGTCGGCGGCGACGGCAAGGTCGCACATGGAGACGAGCTGGCAACCGGCGGCTGTGGCAATGCCGTGGACACGGGCGATGACCGGCTGCGGCATCTGGGTGAGCGAGATCATCATCCGGCTGCAGTCGTCGAATAATTGGCGCTGCCAGCTCTTGTCGCCGGCGTGAGCGCGCATTTCCTGCAGGTCATGACCCGCGCAGAAACCCTTCCCCTCAGCGGCCAGAATCACGACCCGTACCGAAGGATCTTTGGCGATGGTGTTCAGCTCGGCCTGGAGGGCGGCAATCATCTGGCTGGAGAGCGGGTTGAATCGCCCTCCACGATTGAGAGTAAGAGTAGCCACGCTGTTCGCGTGGGTAGTAAGTACAAACGATTCTTGCGCTGTTAAAGCTTCGAAATGCATAACGAATACCTCCGCCGTCTCAAGCACATCCGGAATGACCCACCATCAACGCTGCCGATTCTACGCGGACCAGTAATGGATATGCTTTTACTCTGGGATCCCGCGCCGACGGCTTAGTGGCCCACTCCATTCTCGTGCAATATAGCCTGCCAGTTCAGGATGGCATTCCATAACAGGCGCTGGTCGCCGCGGTTTAGGTCGCGGTGCATGGGATTGAAGTTAAACGCTACCACGCGGCCGTGTCCGACAGGCATATCCAGAATGGCCGGGCGGCCAATCAGGCCCGCCTGGCCCCACGCTTGCCCGCTTACTACCAAAGGTGCGCCTCCGCTGTCGCCCCACTGCAGCACAATTCCGCTGCGATCTTCGGGACCATCGAGGCAACTGGTGCAGTAGGCCATGCGGAGCCATCGCAGCGGCACGTCGTACAGGGGGAAATTCTGGCGGAATACCCAGGTCCGTGACGGGTAACCGTAAGCCAGAGGATGGTCGGGACGCGCGAAGGTGACGCGTACGTGAGCGCCGGGAGTGCGGGTGGCGGCGTTTTCCGAAGCGGCAGCCGAGGCGGCGCCGCCACCTTGCGTGCTGCGCGGCACACCGCCGGCGGCGCGCCGCACCCCGCGCACAATGCCGCCTTCCAATGCCAGCATGGAGCCGCTGCCCAGCGTGACCATCAGCCCGCCACTTTCGACAAACTTCTGCAATTGCGCCATGCCTTCCCAGCCAATGCCGCCGGTGATGTCATCGGATTCAGCCGGGGTGCCGAAACTCGGCGTGCGAGCCGTTTTCTTGTACGGCATCGGTCCCCAGGTTTTTGGTAAGCCCTGAATCTGCTCCGCGAGTTCCAGGTCCACATGACCGTAGAGAAGGATGTCAACTTTGTCCCGCAGGCCGCCGGCGCGAATGTCTTCATCGCGCAGGTAGGTGTATGGGACCTTGCGCTGGTCCAGCGAGTAGCGGATCCAGCCGATGGAATCTGTGTCCGCCCACGGAACCCAGAGTCCGATGCGAGGCGCGGAAGCAGCATGATGGGGCACCTCGGGAACGGCGGCAGTGCTGGTGAAATTCAGGCCCAGTTCCGCCGTCACCTTGCGCAGTTCCGCGGCCAGGCCGTCCTGCGCAGGAAAAATCCAGGAGCCGGCGGGAAATTTTGTCCCGTCCAGGCTAAAAGCGTGCTCCGCGATCTCTACTCGGAATTGGCTGAGGCGGTAACGCGCCGCCAACACGGCTTCCTGCCCCGTGTCCTTTAAAAGGAACACTGGGCCGTTGCCGGCGACTGTGCCTTCTGGATTTGGGGGCGCAGTCAGCGCGACCAGGGGAACAGAACGCACGGCCGCGTCGGCGGTTGGAATCGCCTGCAGGTGGTAATGGGCGGGCAGTTCCCAGGAGACATCATCATAAGGCTCGCCGCCGTCCTTGGGATAATGCTGCGGAGTGAGCAGATCTACAGCGTAATTGCGGTAGGGTTGATCGAGGCGCACGACGTAGGTGCCGGCAGGAAAGCTGCCATCTTTAAGTTGAATCGGCGCCTGCGCGACGGCGACCTCGATGTGCTGGCCGATGAGTCGCCCCACCATCTGGGCCACGCGCATGCGGTCGCCCTGATCGGCGGGAATAAGGAACGCATAAGGCGGCTCGCCCAGGCCTTTCTGCCAGGAATCCCAGCCCTTTTTATAAAAATTCTGCAGCATGTGCGGGGCGTGATCGGCGCTGTAGTCCAGAGCGGCGAGGGCGGCAGTCTCCTGATAATTAAGGTTGTCGCGCGCCGACCACACCACCTCCTGCGACTTGGGCGGCAGCGGCCGGTACCACTCCATCTTTGTGTCCGAGGGATCAATGGTGCGGCGCATAGTTTCCGTTGAGCCGTTGCCAAAGGTTTCATAGCCGCGCCCGATGCTGTTGTGGTTCATGGCCACAGAATCCAGATAGAGGTGGGCAAATGCCTCGCCAAAATTCCAGGTGGAGACGCCGGGCATGGCCATTGCCGTCATCACCTGCACTTCGTGGAAGCTGAGCTCCAGGAACTCCGCATAAGTGATGGGATCAACATCCGGGTTATAAGGGCCGGTGCCGTTCCAGGTCATCAGCATGGGCACGCCTTCGTGCAGGTCGTGGACCACGGTCGGGTGCCACTCGTGAAACATGCGGTGCACCGCCTTGGTGGTCTCGTGGGTCTGCTGGTGCGTATCGCGGTTGATGTCGACGAAGGTGTACTTCGACCAGTAGGGCGGTGACTGGCGGGGCAAGTTGGCGTAGTCGGTTTTGCCCTTGAGGTAGGCGTAGAACCAGTCCACAACCTTGTCGCGACCGTCGGGATTGGAAATGGGATTGATGAGCACAACCAGGCGCTCGCGGATGCGGCGAATCATCGGCTGTTCTGAAACCGCCAAACGGTAGGCCAGTTCCAGCATGGCTTCCGTGGAGCCAGTCTCGTCGGAATGCAAGGCGGCATTGAAGTAATAGATGGGGCGCGCAGTATTGATCAGCCGCTGGGCGGCGGCGGGGTCGGTGCGCCGCGGGTCGGCGAGGGCGGCGGTTGCCGCTTTCAGCTGATCCAATTCGCGAATGCCGGCTTCGTCGGCTATGGCCAGCAGTATGATGTCGCGCCCTTCTTCGCTGTGTCCCAACGTGAAAACACGAACCCTGGGCGAAGCGGCGGCCAAAGCGCGGCAGTAAGCGTAAGCCTTCACCGTGCCGACGAGTTCGCCGGGAGCGCCGGGAATTCGCCCCAGAAACGCCATGGGGGATGGCACGGTGGAAGACTGCGGGAGATAAGAGACCCAGGGTGAAATGAAATTCTTTTCCGTGGTCGCGGCGGAAATGGCTTCCACTGAGCCGGGTTCGGGTACATCGGGAGCGGCGGCGGTTTGTGCCAGGGCCGCTCCTGTCAAAAATTGCAGCAAGAGAAAAACAATGAAGAAGCGCATCATGAAAGCCTCTGCGTGCCGGCCGCGAGCGGTATTGTGGTGAGCGGAGTATGCGGGCGGGGTCTCGGCAATGGCGGGTGTAATGTTCATGGCTGGAAGTCGGGCGTCACTTTGCCGCCGTAATGCCGCACCACCAGGGCGGCCACTCGCGCGATGGAAGCGTGCAGGGAAGAGGTTGAGCCGCGATGGTGCCCGGTGAAGACCACCAGCACGATGGGTTGGTTGCGCACCCACAGCACACCGGCATCGTTGGCAATGAACGGCTGGCCGTCTCCGGTCTTGTGCGCGATGCGAACATCTTCCAGGTAGCGGGGAAAGCGGTCATTGACCTGCTGTTTCTCCATGATGTCCAGGAGCAGGGTGCTTGCCGTCCGGGAAACCAGCTTGCCCTGGGCAGCCCATTCCAGCAGTTGCCCGATTTCGCGCGTGGTGCTGTGGCCGAAGTAGATGCCCGCGTCATAAATGGTGTGCCCGAAGGCGGTGCTGACCTGCGACTCGCTGTATTTGCCGAAAGGGAAGTTAATGGTCTGGTCGCCGCTGGCGTTCTTGTAAGCGGGGTCGAGCGTTCCCAGCCAGGTGCGATCCCAATCCAGATCGGAGAATTGTATGGTGGTGTTCTTCAGTCCCAGACTGCGCATGTAGGCGGTGACGTTGGCGCGGCCGACTTTGCTGGCCAGAATGTCGGTGGCTTCATTGTCGCTGATGATGATCATCAGCGTAAGCAGGTCACGCACGGCAGGCTGCAGGCCCGGATCCAGCGAGTACAGCACGCCCGAGGGCAGACGCCGGTCGGCGGGCCTGATGGCGACGCGATCGTTCAACGAAAATTTTCCCGCTTCCGCCTCGCGCAGCACCTCAGCCGCAATGGCCAGTTTGATTACGCTGAAAGTTTCGTAAACCGTGTCCGCGTCGAGCGCAATCTCATCTCCGGTGGAAAGATTCTTCAGGTAGACCGACATATTGCCGGGGAAAGGCTGCCGGATCGCCTGGAGTTCATCCCGCAATTGGCTGAGAGACTCCGCACCGGTTGCCTGGGTTGCGGTTTGTGCTGCTCCCGTTGTGGCGAAGGCCAATGCCAGCAGCGCAAGCAGGAGAACTCCGCGCCGATTCACTTGGCGTTTCCTCCTGATTGGGCCGAGCTTTGCAGCCGGGTCGCGAGCTCCTGAACCAGACGAGTATTCTTCTCAACCGCCTGCCGTAGCAATTCGGCTTGCAGCTGTGCCGTGGTCCAGTCGGCCTTCTCTACGGCTTCGGTTATGGCTGGAATCTCCAGGTGGGCATATGTGTAGCGGGCGCCATAAAGCATGTGTTCGAACCAGGGACGGCCCGGAATGCCCTGCGGATTCAGCCAGTTTCGTTCTACCTGCATCGCGCCCAGGTTCACTTCCTGCTGGAGTGCAGAGTTGAGTTTGCCGGAAGCGAGCGCCTGCTGTTCTGCGGCATCAAGCTTGCGCCCGGCGGCAACAAATTCCGCAATTGCGGCTCGCAGCGGCCGCAGGTCCAGCCGGCTCAGGTCTTTTCCTTTGGCCATCTCATCCACGAACAGGCCGATGTTTTCGCCGTACTCGCCGAAAT
>DATJFA010000127.1:0-8370 GCA_035496015.1 Terriglobales bacterium
GTGGTTTTGCCGGCGCCCGTGCCGCCTGAGATCAGCAGGTTGAGCCGTCCCTTGACCATGGCCGCCAGCAGTTCCAGCATGGGCTCGGTCAGCGACTTGTTTTCAATCAGGTTGCGCGCCGTCAGCGGGTCGCGCCCGAAACGGCGGATGGAGAGCGCCGGCCCGTCCACCGCCAGCGGCGGAATGATGGCGTTCACACGCGAGCCGTCAGGCAGGCGCGCGTCCACCATGGGCGAGGATTCGTCCACGCGGCGGCCCACACGGGAGACGATGCGGTCAATGATTTGCATCAGGTGCTGGTCGTCCTTGAAGGTCAAACCCGTGGGCTCCAGCTTGCCGTTGCGCTCGATGTATACCTGGTTATAGCGGTTGACCAGGATATCGGAGATGCTGGGATCCTTGAGCAGCGGTTCCAGCGGGCCGAGACCGAAAATCTCGTCCAGAATTTCCCGCGCCAGGCGCTCGCGTTCGGCAAAGCTCAGAGGCACGGCCTCGCCGTTCACCGAGTTGCGGATCAGCACCAGCACTTCCTCGCGCGCGGCTTCGCTGGGGGCGCGCCCCAGCTTTTCCAGGTTCAGCCGGTCGAGAATCTTGCGGTGCAGGTCGGCTTTGACCTGCTGGTATTCGCTGCGCTCGAATTGTGTTCCCGTTCCTATTCCGCCCATGCCTTGCTCCTACACAGTTTTGAATAACGACCACCCGCCGCCCCGCTTGCTGCTGTCATCGGCTTCGGTCAGCGTCGCCGCCAGCCCGGTGAACGAGCGCGCAACTTCGGAGTGGTTCTGCTGAATTACCGGCACGCCGCGGTCAATGGAATTGGAGACCGCGACGTAGTGATTAGGAATCTTCCATAAGAGCTTTACGCCTGTAGCCGCTTCCGCGTCGCTCTCGCTGAAGCCGGGAATCTTGCGGAAACGGTTGAGCACCAGGCGCACCCGCTCCCGGCCTCCCGATTCGCCCAGGTACTGCAGCACGCGGGCCGCGCTCCATAGCGAGGCCACGTCGGTGTGCGCCACCAGCAGCACCAATTCCGACAGGTTGCACACCAGGCGGGTGGCCGCGTCCAGCCGGGTGGAAGTGTCCACCACGATGTAGCGGTAGTGGCTCACCAGAATGTCGAATAGGGCGGCAAATTCGCTGGTGGTGGGCTCGACGGAGGTGGGCGTGCTGGTGCCCGCCAGCAGGTGCAGTCCGTCGGGATGGCGGGTCATGAAACTCTCCAGCAGCGAGCCGTCCATGCGGTGCAGGTTGCGCAGCGCATCGGCGATGGTGAACAGCGGTTTCACATTCAAGTGCAGGGCGGCATGGCCCAGGGGCGCCAGGTCTATCAGCGCCACGCTGCCGTGGGCGGCATGCAGCGAGAGCGCGATGTTAACCGCCACCGTGGTCGCTCCCGTGCCTCCCTTGGCGTTCACTATGCTGAACACCTTGCCCCGGCGACCGCTTTGGCCGTGCTTACGCTGCGCCGCCGTCAGGCGCACAAAGGCTTCCAGCAGGGCGGTGGTGGTGGTGGGCCGCTCGATGTATTCCCGCGCTCCCGCCCGCATGGCATTCACGATTACCTGCGGCTGCGACATGCTGCCGATGGCGAACACGGCCGCGTTGCTCACTTCCGCGCGCAGAGTTTCAATAGCACGAATCGCCGCCGTGGCGTTGTCATTGGGGATGTCCACCAGCAACACGTCCGGGCTCACGCCATGGATGCGCCGCAGCAGCGGGTCGGTGGCGGCCACGGGAAACGCGGGACAGCTGTGCACCGTCCGCGCCACATTGGTGCCGTCCACCAGCACCTGCAGCACCGAGCGCTGTTCGTCGTCGGTTGCCAGTATTACCACTGCCAATTCAGCCATTCGTCCACTACCTTCTTCCCTGGGAAAGTCCTGCTTTTTAACTCTGCCGCTCTACCTGCGGCTGCTTACGGGCCCTGAATCAGGCGAATCGGAATTGCCGCCGGGCCGCTGCCGGTCCCGGGACCGCTTCCGCCGCCGCAACTGCTGCCGGTGACCAGGTGGGCCATGATGTCTCCCGTGCCTTTATTTGCCTGGTCCACAAAAACCTCTACGAACCCGATCAGCGGAACCGTCTGCTTGCCGCTGCCAATGGCGGTCTTGCAGTTGTCCCACACCGGAGCCGTGATCAGCGACTGGCTGGTGTCACGCCACAGGCTGGAGTCACAGTTGGTGCTGGGCGCCGACTCAGAGCAGAATACGAATCCCTGCGATGTCGGGTTGCCCTGGTACCAGGTGTCGGCCGCCGCCCCGGTAGGACTGATCAGATCGGCGATGCCCCAATAGGTCTTGTTGGGGTCGTTGCCGTTCTGGGTCTGCAGGCTGTCTCCGCACTTGCCGGTGAAATTCGCGAGGATCGCCGGATCCACCTTGCAGCTCGGGTCATTCAGGCAATGCGCGATGACGCAGCTGTAGGTGCTGGCGCCGGCGCCGAAGTCCAGCGAGGCGTACTGGCTGGGTACGCTGGCGTTCTTCGGCCCCACCGGCCGCAATACGATCTGCTGCCCCATCTGGCCCTGGGCAAAGCTGGTGAGCTGGCCCGGGCTGCCGGGATCGAACAGGTACTGTTTATCGCTACACGCCTGGATGATGGTGGGATCGGTGGCCACTACCGTGTTGGCAATATAGAACGGCTTCAGGCAGTGGCTGCCGCCCGCCTGGGTGCTGGCCTCCGCCGTGGCCCGCGTGGCCACGCCCACCGAGCGCCAGCCGATGGCGCGGGCAAAGAACGTGCCAATGCCCGCCGCCCCGGTGCGCGCGATGTATACCGTTACCCGCCGGTTGGTGGTATCGGCGCACACCCCGGTCGTGGCGCTGGTGGCCGGACAGGGCGAGGCCGCGGTGAGGGTGAAGTCGGCCGGGGTAAGCGGCTGGCCCAGAATCTTGTTCTGCACCGCCACCGCCACGGCCGCGTTCTGCGCCGAGGAGGGCTGGGTCTTGCTGGCGTCCTGGAATGTGTAGGCCCCCGCCAGCGCTCCCGCGTCCGCCCCGTGCTGGGCGCTGGTGCGAGCGGTGTACAACACTCCCAGATCAATGGCCAAGGCGGCAAAGGCGAACAACACCACGATGAACACCGCCACCAGGGGCAGCGTCATTCCCCGTTCCCGCCGGCTGGTGAGACTGCCTCTCACTTCCCGCCTCCGGGCTTGCTGCCGTCAAACTTGTTGCGGTCCAGCCAGGGCTTGGGATACTGCGGCAACGGCGGCGCCGTACGGTCCGGAGACACCTTCTTGGCCGTCACCAGCACCATCAGCTCGGAGTTGCTTTTGAGCAGGCTGCGGCTGCGGAACAGGTTGCCCAGCACAGGTATGTCGCCCAGGCCGGGAATCTTGCTCATCTGGGTGGTTACCCGGTTGTCCATCAGGCCGGCAATGACGAAGCTCTGCCCATCCTGCATCTGGAACTCGGTTGCCGCCTTGCGCGTGCTCAGCGCCGGCACGGTGAAGCCGGAAATGGTCAGCGCGTTGGCAAAGTCCAGCGCGCTTACCTCGGGCGCCACCTTGAGATGAATGTCGCCGTTGGGCATGATTTCCGGCGTGAAGCTCAGGCGCACGCCGAACTCCTTGAACTGAATGGTCACCGCGGTAAAGCCCGCGCCGGGCTGCACCACGGGGAAGGGAAACTGGCCGCCGGCCAGGAAGCTGGCTTCCTTGCCGTTCATGGCGATCAGGTTGGGTTCAGCCAGGATCTGCAGCAGGTTCCTGGTCTCCAGCGCCTTGATCACCGCCCCCAGGTGAATGTCCGGACGGAACAGGAACATGTTCAGCGTGTCCTGGATGGTCTGGTTGGTGGTGAAGACGGTGCCTGGCTGGCGGGGGAACAGGTCCGTAATCTGCTGCGGCCCGAACCCGCCGAACTGCTGCGTGCTGGTGGTGCCGATGGTGTTGGTGGCGCCGGTGGAGAGCAGGTTGACGCCCAGCTGGCTGAGCGCGTTGCGGTCCACTTCCGCGAACTTCACCTCCAGCAGCACTTCCTGCGAGCCTACCGGCCCGAAGGTGAGCACATTGACCACCTTCTGGCTGTAAGCCTCCGCGATCAGGCCGGCGCGCTTGGCCGTATCCTCGGTGGAAACGTGCCCGGAGAGCACGATGGCCGCCCGCGAAGGCGAAACCTCAATGCGCTCCTCCGGGAAGATGCGGTGAATTTCTTCCGCGCAGGCGGTGACGTCCACATCCACCCGCAGGTCAAAGCTGCGCGAGCGCTCGGCTTCGTCCCAGATAAGCAGGGATACTTCGCCCGGCGCCCGCCCGTGCACGAGAATCTGCGTGGGCGTCACCACAATGGCGTCGGCCACGTTGGGGTCGGTCACCGAGACCCGCTTCAGCCGCTCGGTGGTGTTGATGAGCAGCGACTTGCCCACCATCACCCGCAGCGGCGCGGGGCCGCCCTCGGGCGCCTGCGCGCTGGCCGCCGCCGGACCTGGCTGCGCCGGCTGGGCCGCTGCCGGACCTGGCTGCGCCGCCTGCGCCGGCTGGGCCGCCGCCGGCTGCTGCGCCGGTTCAGCCGCCGGCTGCTGCGCCGGTTCAGCCGCTGCCGGCTGCTGCGCCGGCTGGGCGGGCTGTTGCTGCGGCTCTACTGCCGCCGGGTTAGGTGTGGGCGGTGTGACCTTCTGTGCGGCCGCGCCTGCTTCCGCTGCCGCCTGCCCGAAGCTGAGCGTGCCCGCTGCCACTGCCAGTCCCAGCACGCTGGTTAGAAATACTGCTTTCAAAACTCGCATCTTGTTCTCTCCGCTAAAAAACAGGTCGTTAACAACCTGGGGGAGCCGCTAACTCAGAAACCGCTTAGAACTTGGCCGTATCGCGCTTGTCGCCCTTGATCATCTCCACCACGTACATGCTGGGTTGAGGCGCCGGCTTGGGCGCTGCTGCCCGGCGCACGCGCGTGCGCGCCGGCCGCGGATCGGGCGCCGGCCCGCCCATGCGATAGAGCGAGGAATCGCGCAGCACCGCCAGGTTCTCTTCCGAGGTGTCCAGGGGGTTGCGCAGGGCCAGCTGAATGTGGCCTTCGCTGCTGGCCATGGTCAGCTTCTGCGCGTCCTCCGGCGAAACCAGCAGCGTGATTACGGGCACGCTCTGCGGCTCGCCCTGGGAGCTGCGCTGCAGCTTCTGCCCCGCCGCCAGCACTTCCACGTTCTCCAGCACGGTGGTGGTCAAAGGCTCATCGGTGCCGCGGGGATTGCCCGTCAGCAGCACGTCCACGCGCGTGCCCGGAATTACAAAGCCGGCCACCGCCACCACCTCGTTCACCCGCACCGAGACGGCGCGCATGCCCGGCGGAATCAGCGAAGGCAGACCCGCCCCCGCGTTCTCCGCCGCCAGCTTGCTGGGCAGGATGAATTCCCCTTTGGCGATGGGCATCACCACCCCGCGGCCGAGCACGTCGGCCTTGTTCTGGAAGTAGCCCTGCGGCAGGTTGGCGCCGGGCAGCCGGATCTCCTGCAGATCCTTGTCTTCCAGCTTGGCGCCCACCTGCAGATCAAGCGCCGCCACTACCACCTGCGTGTTCGCCTGCTTCACCGTCGCTACGGTGCGCCGCAGCGTGGTGTAAACCATGTAGCTCACCAGGGCGCCCACGCCCAGGGCCAGAATGCCAATCAACAACAGCCGGTTGCGGTTCATCACTTCTCCTCGCCTGAAGAAATCTAAAAAAAATCTCGGAAAACGACATTGCCCTTCAAAGTTACCGTTCCTGTTATTCCAAAACTGGGAACGCGCGGCAAAAACGCCAGGTTATAGGGACACAGCACCTGCACCTGCGTGCCATTGATGTTGAGGCCTCCGCCCACCGCGGGAATCAGGTAGTTCTGGTTGACGGTGATGTTCAGCCCGTTGGTGCCCGGCGCCCCATTGCACTGGTTGAAGCTGGAGCCCGCGCTGATGCCGTTGTTCTGCGCATAGCTGATGATGGCCTGGCACAGCGCCGCCTGCGTGCTGCCCTTGGGCGCGGTGCAGTCGGTGAGGGGATTAACCGGGTCGTAATTCTGCTGTTCCACGGCCAGCCGCGCCCCTTCCCGGGCGGCGTTGTTCAGCACCTGGTGGACGCGGATCATGTACGCCCCTTCCGACACCGCCAGCGACAGGAACAGCAGCAGGGGCAGCACGATGGCCAGTTCCGCCACCTGCGTGCCCCGCGCCTCCCGCTTAGTTGCCATAAGTCTGGGTTGTGGCTTCATTGCGCATCACCGCTCGCGTCGTCAAATTCACCGTGAAGGGCAGCCCGAACAGCCGGTAGGGCACCTTCACATCCACTTCCGTGTAGTAGGTCTGAATGGTATTGACCGTCTGCAAACAGCCCTGCAGCACGTATACCCCGGGGGCCACTCCCGGCGGCAGGGTGCCGCCGCTGGCGCAGGTGGGGCCGCCGGGCCCGGTGGCCAGGCCGCAGCTCCCGCTGGCGAAGCTGATATGGGCCGCCTGCAGGTAGTCGCATACCCGCGTGGCCACATTGGTGGCGCTGGGCAGAGAGTAACTGTTGGCCGGGTCGGGCGCCACCGCATAGCGCGCCCCTTCCCGGGCCGCATCCGTCACCACCTGATAAATGTTGAACGCCCGCCCGAATCCCAGAATCGCCAGCAGCAGGGTAAACAGCAGCAGAGACACCACCGCTCCTTCCAGGAGCGTGGCGCCGCGTTCGGTCCTTTTTGCCCTCATGGTTTGAACACCGCAAACAATGTTCCCAGCGCCGCCGCCACCCCAAAGGGAGCGCGCAGCATGGCCGTGTTGCGCACATTGATGGTGGGGTGAGCGGCTACGCCTCCCCGTCCCACCAGCCACTTCAGCAGCGACCCGATATTGCGCAGCATCTGGCCCAGCATGCCCCGGCGCACCGCCTGCACGATGCCGATCAGCGCCGCCGCCAGCACCGCCACCTCCATGGCCAGGATCCAGCGGTCGAGGCCGAGCAGCGCGCCCAGCGCGGTAATCAGCTTGACGTCGCCGCCGCCAATGGCGCCCAGCTGGAAGAAGCTCAGCCCCACCCCGAAGGCGATCAGCGTCGCAATCAGGGCGGAGGCAAACTCCCAGCCCAATCCGCCGTGCACCAGATGAAAAACCAAGCCCGCGGCCACCGCCACCGTGGTCAGCAGGCGGGGTATTTTCCGCCAGCGGATGTCGCCCACGGCCGCCGTCAGCACAAAGGCGAGAATGAGCGCGTTCCACACCTCAGGGTGAGGAACCGCCCACTTCTGGCCCAGCACCGCGGCGCTCAGCATTGCCCTTGCTCCTTGACTCGGGTGGCCCGCACAGGCGAAGGCAGGCGCACAACCGCTTGCTGGCTGCGCTCGCCTGCGCTCACAACACGCAAATTCTCAGCCTTGGCGGAGATACGCCCTCCTCCATTAGCTGCCAATCGCGCTGGCCGTCTCCGAAAATACGTTGTTGGCCTGGCTGCCGATCAGACGGATCGTGCCCACCACGATGACCAGAATCACCGCCAGCATCACCGCGTATTCCGCGATATCCTGGCCCTCGTCATCCCGCCACACATTGCGAAGAACTTGCAACATTTCCCACCCTCCGTGTGCACTCATAATCGGAGCTTGCGCTCCTAAATACTCGCTTTTCTGGTGCAATCCAGAGCGCAAATGGCACTTTCGAGCCAGATAATTTGCGCTTCAGATTCAGCAACTTAGCTTGGGCGTCCGCGGGCTGACAGCCTGAGTGTCCGAAAGCTGAGACAGGTGGGTGGAAGGGCTGGTCGAGAAGGGAGACAGTTACCTGTGTAACTGTTTGTGTTTCGCGCGAGCACGGGACGGGTGGGTAAGGCGGGTGGCCCACACCACGCGATGTTGGTTGTGTGGGTACGCTCCCACTCAAGCCAAAAGCCGGCTTGAGTGGGCCACCCACCAACTATTAACTACTAACTACCAACCTCCGTTTCTCACAAAGACCACCGCCTGCTTATCCTCAAAGTCCTTTTTCCACGTGGCATTCAGGCGCAGCAGGCCGGCGAGCCCGCTGGCAGGCGGCACCACCACGGTGCGCACATGGTATTTTTCCAGCCCTTCCTGCCACTTGCCCTCGCCGCGCGCGGTGTCGGAAAAGGTGTCCATGAGCGTGCCGTAAAGATCGGTGCGCCCGTCAATGAACACGCGGTATTGCGGATAGAGCTTGGCGATGAAGTAGCCGCCCCAGTCGTAATAATTAAAGATGGGCGCGGGCGGGTGTTCTCGGATTAGAAATTCGGTGGCGGCCAGGGGAAAATTTTTTGCCTCGCCTGCCGCCTGGCTGTGGATCACCTCTCGGTAACGCAATACGGTCAACACGCATACGGCCAGCACCAGCACCAGATTGATGGCTATCTTGGCCGGCGGCAGCGAGATCTCCTCGGCGGGACTGAACCAGTGCCGGCGCGCGGCCAGTTC
>DATJFA010000128.1:0-4582 GCA_035496015.1 Terriglobales bacterium
GAGGCCAAAAACGGGCTCACCGGTTCGAACCCGCTGCTGATGTGGCAACTGGAGAGCGCGCTGGAGAGGGTAGGAGCAAAAAGCTAAGCAGTTCGGGATCGGAGGATTTGCCGGCTGAGCGATCAGCCGGCTTTTTTGTTGTGGCCACGGATTTTCGCGGATGAACACGGATCTGAGAAAAGTTCAAAGATCCCGGTCTGGAATCCGCGCAAATCCGTGTCAATCCGTGGCCAGGAAGTTACAAACCGGCGCCGGAGTCGGCGCGCCGCTGTGCCGCTTGCGTGCCCACGCCTTTGCTGCCAGAACCGCCGCTTGTCGGCTGGCCATCGCCTTCAAAGCCGCGAACAAACTCCACCAGCGAGCGCACGGCAATACCCGACGGGCCTTTGGCGATCCAGGCCTTGTTGTCGTCCATCCAGGCGGTGCCGGCGATGTCGAGGTGGATCCACGGCGTCTCCTCGGCAAATTCCTTCAGGAACATGGCGGCGGTCACGGCGCCACCCCAGCGCCCGCCGGTGTTCATGATGTCAGCAATGCTGGAACGGATCTGCTCCTTGTATTCCTCGTCCAGCGGCAAGCGCCACATTTTCTCGCCGGAGCGTTCCAGGGCGCGGCTGAAGCGCTGGAAAATTTCCTCGTCATTGGCAAAGACGCCGGCGTTCACCATGCCCAGCGCCACCACGCAGGCGCCGGTGAGGGTGGCGGCGTCCACCAGGTGAGTGCAGCCCAGTTGCCGGGCGTAGTGCAGGCCGTCGGCCAGCACCAGGCGCCCTTCGGCGTCGGTGTTGATGATCTCGATGGACTTGCCCGACATGGCGATCTGCACGTCACCTGGTTTCTGCGCATGCCCTGAGGGCATGTTCTCGGTGGCGCACACGATGGCGATTACTTTGATCTTGGGCCGCAGCAGGGCGATGGCGCGCATGGCCCCCAGCATGGCAGCGCCGCCGGCCATGTCGTACTTCATTTTCTCCATGCCGTCGGCGGGCTTGATGGAAATGCCGCCGGTATCGAAGGTGATTCCTTTGCCCACCAGGCCGAGCACCGGCTTTTGCGGCGCGCCCTCGGGCTCGTACTTGATGATGATGAGCGCAGGCGGTTCGTCGGAACCCTGGGCCACGCTCCAGAAGGCGCCCATCTTGAGCTCCCTAATTTTGTCGGCGCCGTGGGTTTCGATGGAAAGGCGAAATCCGTTGGCGTTCTTCGCGATCTCGCGCACCATCTGCTGGGCGCGCTCGGCCAGCACCGTGGGAGTCAAGCGGTTGCTGGGCTCGTTGACCAGTTCGCGGGTGAAGTTCTGTGATTCGCCGATGATGCGGCCTTCTTCGAGAGCGCGGCGCAGGCGGGCTTCGTCCTGCTTGCCGGGAGCGACTATGGTCATGTGCTCGATGCTCTGGTCCTTGCGGTCGCTCTTGTAGGTGTCAGGATCGAAATTGCCGACGAAAGCTCCTTCGGCGATGGCCTTGACCGCCTCGGGGGCCCCGCCTCGCTCAAACACGTAGGTGCTGTGCGCGGCCGGGTCAGCCTGCCCAGACCAGTTTTCGGGCGCGATGAAGGCGAATTGGCGAATGCTTTTGGGCTTGAGGAAGCGCACGGCGGCGCCGGCCAGCTTGCGCAGTTCGTAGCCGGAAAAATTGTCAGCTTTGCCTCCGCCCACCAGCAGCAGGCGCTTGGCCTTGAGCCCTTGCGGGCGATGGACCATGGTGGTCTCAAACATTTTGCCGGAAACTTCGCCGGTGGCGAGCAGATCGGCGGCCGCGGCTGCGACGGCTTTGTCGCTGGTTTCCAGGCTGGGATTGGACTTGCCATTCTGGCTGCGGTCGAGAACCACGGCCACCAGGCACTCGGTTTCAATCTGGCTGGGAGCGGAGAAGGAAATTTCGGTTTTCATGGCGTCAGTTTTCTAGGTTAGCGAAAGGGCGGAAGGTTTGTCATCTGCGGCGCATTTTCACCACAGAGACACAGAGTAAGAGGGGGCATCTCCAGGGGAGACGTTGCAAGCAACGTCTCTACGAAAGCCCGTGCTGGCTTGCGCCGCAACACACACCCCTAGAGACGTAACTTGTTACGTCTCTTAATTGGAGCGATCAGATCCTGTCCAGCATGTTCTGCTCCAGGATGGGGCGCTGATTGAGCATGAGGCGCTGCTGCACCTGGGAAAAATCCACCCAGCAGGGAATGCCTTCCCACGATGGCCGGACCTCGCCTTCCGCCTCGGCCAGAAAAACGGAAACCCTCGACGGGTAGGGAACCCGCGTGGCATAGCGGAGAAGAAGCGAGTGCGAGGTCAGGCGCAGGCCGGTTTCTTCGCGCAGCTCGCGGGCCAGAGCTTGCTCATCGGATTCCGAAAAATGGGCCAGTCCGCCGGGAAAAGCCAGGCCCAGGCCATCGCTGCGCTCCACCATCAGAAAGAGATTGCCGCGCCGGATGATGGCGGCTGAGCCGCGCAGCGTTCCGAAAACAGGGAAGCGGCCATAAGCGGCAATGCAGGTTCGAGAGATCAGGCCAAACAGCCGCTGCTGCAAGCTCCAGGGCACGGTAGAAGGCTATCAGGCTACGACAGCCAAAGCACTTGCGCCGTTTCCGGGAGAGCGCTGTTGGGAGTCTCCGGCCGGAGTCTGGCGGCGCTGGCCGGGCTCTACTTGCCCGCGCCTCTTCTCCCTCCGGGAAGGCACCCTTGCTCGTGCCTCAGCCTCCAACTTCCTAACGCACGCAACGAAAGTAGAACACGTCATGCCCTGGACACCCATCACGGCCGCGGCGGCTGCCGTTTCCTTCTGGCTGACGGTGGCACTGGCCGCCACGGGTTCGCTGCTCTCGGCCTTGTGCATCCTCGATCCAGTTTCTGTACCGAAACGAGCCCCCTACTTCTTCATCGGGCAGTGGTTCACCTGGCTGGCCACGCCGCTGCTGTGGGGCGCCGTGGCGGCATCGTCGTCAGTGGAATGGATGAAGAGTTTTGACCTGCTCCTGATCCTGCTTGTGGCGCTTGTCTCCCGGTGGGCAGCGCAAGCGGTGTGCAACCTGAAGTGGAGAGGGAAGAGCCCATGGCGCGTTCCCAGCGTGGTGTACGTCACCCGGCCGCAGCGGCGCTCATGAACACTACCGCTGTATTAGTTCTACTTATGGACTCCATAAACATCATAAGCTTGACTAATCACTTCTGACCTGCCATAGTTCCCCATACGCCTTGCCTGCTCCAGCCGGGCCAGCAATCGCAAAACAGGTTCTGATGTCCAGCCACAACGGAAAACGCCGCAGCGCCCCACTTGTCGCGGGCTGGAACCGCGCGCCCGCCCGGGCCATGCTGCACGCCGCCGGCTTCAGCCGGGAAGACCTGGAAAAGCCGCTGATCGGCGTGGCTAACACATGGATTGAGATCGGCCCCTGCAACCTGCACCTGCGCGATCTGGCCGAACACGTGAAGCAGGGCATTCGCGAAGCCGGCGGCACGCCGCTGGAATTCAACACCGTTTCCATTTCCGACGGCATCACCATGGGCAGCGAAGGCATGCGCGCCTCGCTGGTGAGCCGCGAAGTGATCGCCGACTCCATCGAACTGGTGGGCCGGGGCAACATGTTTGACGGCATGATCGCGCTTTCCGGTTGCGACAAGACCATTCCCGGAACCGTAATGGCGCTGTGTCGGCTGGATATTCCCTCGCTGATGATTTATGGCGGCTCCATCGCGCCGGGCAAGTTCGAAGGCAAGGACGTTTCCATCCAGGATGTGTTTGAGGCGGTAGGAGCGCACGCGCGGGGCACGATGAATGATGCGCGGCTGGCGTGCCTGGAAGACAATGCCTGCCCGGGCGCCGGCGCCTGCGGCGGGCAATTCACCGCCAACACCATGGCCATGGCCACGGAGTTTCTGGGAATTTCGCCGCTGGGAAGCGCCAGCGTGCCGGCCACCGATCCCGCCAAGCACGAAGTCTGCCGGCGGGCAGGGAAGCAGGTCATGGAACTCTACCGCCGCGACCTGCGGCCGAAAGCGATCATCACCCGGCAGGCCTTGGAGAACGCGATCGCCAGCGTGTGCGCCTCCGGCGGCTCGACCAACGCGGTGCTCCATCTGCTGGCCATTGCCGCGGAAATGGGCATTGAGCTGAGCATTGATGACTTCAACCCCATCAGTAAAAAGGTTCCGCTGCTCGCCGACCTGAAGCCGGCGGGGCGCTTCATGGCGACTGATCTGTACCGGGCGGGTGGCACGCGGCTCCTAGCCAGGCGGCTGCACGAGGCGGGGCTGCTTCATTCCAAGGCGATGACGACGTCGGGCCGCACGCTGGGCGAAGAAGCGGCGGAGGCTAACGAGAGTTCGGGGCAGGAAGTGGTTCGTCCCGCGTCGAGCCCGTTGAGCCCTACCGGTGGCTTGGCCATCCTGAAAGGTAACTTGGCACCCGAGGGTTGCGTGGTTAAGGTCGCTCACCACCATGGCGACAGCTTCCACGGTCCGGCGCGGGTGTTCGATAGCGAAGAGGCGGCGTTCGCGGCCGTGGAAAAGAACCAGCTGCGCAAGGGCGACGTGGTAGTAATCCGCTACGAAGGACCGAAGGGCGGCCCGGGGATGCGCGAGATGCTG